>NZ_JAAGLX010000037.1:0-84869 GCF_010548325.1 Streptomyces sp. SID13666
CGCCTTCTCCATGGTGGTGGCGTCGGCGAGCGCCTGGGTGCGCAGCGACTGCGGCATGGGCGCGTAGCCGGGCGGCAGCTGGCCCGCCGACACGCCGGGCGTCTGGCCCGGCCCCGCCGCGTACCGCATGAGCCGGCTGTACGCCGCGCGGTCCGCCGCGGGCCGGCCGGTCGAGGCGGCGGCGTACGTGACGGTGGTCAGCGGGTACGCCCCGCCCCTGGCGCTCGCGGGGTCGGGGGTCAGCACCCCGGGGACGGCCGACGGCCGCATCGTGCCGACGCCCTTGGCGAGCGCGTCGTTCGTCGGCTTCACGAACGTGCCGTCGGCGGTGCGCAGCGCGGCGGTCCGCAGTCCGTACCGGGCCGCGGAGGCGGAGTCGACGAGGGCGATGACGGCCCGGTCGCCGGGCTTGGAGGCCTGGCTGACCAGCTTCGCCTTGTGGGCGTTGCTGTCGAGCTCGGCGACGATCGTCCGCCCGGTGTTGCCGCGCCGGGTGCGCTGGGCGCTGTCGTGCATGTCCTGGGTGTACGGGTCCAGGTCGGTGATCCCGTACTGGAGCGGGTCGTTCGGGGGTACGGAGAGCGCGGGCGACAGCGTCGGGTCGGACTTGGGGAAGTCGGTCAGGCCGGTGTCCTTGTCCAGGGTCAGGCTGCCGAAGTACGGATTGATCTTCGCGCCCCAGGGATCCGGCTTCCCGGCGAGGAAGTCCCTGGCCTCCGGGTCCGACCGCAGCCACTGCCAGACCAGGCGCGCGGTGTCGGTCTCGTCCAGCGGCACCAGCAGGGAAAGCGGCCGGGCCGCGTCGACCGCCCAGTTCTTGTACTGCGGATTGAGGGCGATGAATTCCGGGTCGTTGCGCAGGGACGCCGGATTCTTCGCCACATGTGCGGGCGGCTGCGCCAATTGCCAGCCCGGCACGTCACGGATATAGGAATGCGTGAGCATTTTCGCGACGAGCCGTGGCGTCAGTCTCATTTCCTGCAGTTCGCCGGAGCCCGGTGTCTCGATGTAGAACCCGAGGGTGAGGCCGGAGACCGCGACCGGCGCGTGCACGACGGGTGGCCCGCCTTCCGCGGCCTCCACCGGGTCGAGGGTGAAGGCCAGACCGGGGGCGTCGGCGGCGGCCGCCGTCACCTGGCGGCGGGCGTAGGGCTCGCCGCTCTGGCTGAACCCGAAGGTCGTACCAGTGCTCTGGCAGAGCGTGGGCTGCCAGGACGTGAGGGCGTCCGTCACCATCTCCGAACCGATGGTGCGGGACTCGGGCTGGCCGATCGGGCAGTAGGAGCCGGTGGCCAGGAAGTCCAGCCGGAAGACGAGCCGTTGTTCCCAGCTGGTGGTGGACAGCCCGGACGCGTCGACCTTGTCCCCGGCGGTCGCCGTCGTACCGTCCGTGTCGTGCGCCCCGCGCGGCACGACGACCAGCCAGCAGTGCCGCGGGCCGGCGGCCGTGGCGTCGCCGCAGCCGAGATGGGGCGCCTGGACGACGGTCTGCGCCTCGAAGACCGACTCCCCGGTGCCGTCGGCCCCGACGCGTACGAACGGCTGCTCGTTGGTGTCGATCGGCCCGAAGTAGGTGAAGTCCGTGGACGACTTGGTCGGCTTTCCCTTGACCGGGCGGAACGGCACGAAGGGGTTGTCGAAGGGGTGCGCCGGATCCAGGACGTACGTCTTCTCGCCTGGGTCGACCTGGTCGGGCAGCGCCCGCTGGCCGGCCCACCGGCCGCCGGTGCCGCCGATGCCCGAGGCACCGAACTCGCAGTTCTCCCGGTCGGGCCCGTTCCGGCCGTCCCCCCAGCACTGCATGATCTGCAGGTAGTTGGAGGTGAACTCGGTGTCGGTGGTCGGCGCCCCGCCGGTCCAGGTCACCCGGACGCCCTGTGCCCGCAGCTTCTTCGTCTGGTGGACGGTGACCTTCAGCGCGGAGAAGTCGTCGTAGCGGCCCTTGCTGCCGGAGAGCGTGACGGCCGACTCCTCGCCGTCGGCGGCGCTGGCCTGGGACGTGGTGACGGGCAGCGGCAGCAGGGCGATGACGAGGGCCGCGAGGAGAGCGGCGAACCCGAGGATCTGCCGGCCCGGACGCCTGCTCGCGCGCTTGCTGTTGAGCCTGTTCATGCGTCCGCTCCCTTGCCCGGGGTGCGGGCGGTGCGGCCGCTGCGCGCGCCCAGTGCGCGGGCGGCGATCGGCGGGCCGACGACCACACCGAGCAGCAGGATCGCGGAGAGCGCCATCAGCGTGGTGCGCAGCGCGCCCTGTCCGTCGGCGGCGAGCGAGACGGGGTTGCCCGCCACGGTCGCGTCGCCGCCACCGCCGCTGTCGGCCGGCAGCTGCTCCCCGGTGTCCGGGTCGATGGCCGTGGCGCCAGTGGTGCCGGTCGTCGCGCCCGCCGTCGTGGCGCCGGCGGTGGTCCCGCCCGCCGCGGTGCCGCCGGACGTGCCGGCAGTCGTCCCGCCGGTGGTTCCGGACGAACTGCCGGACGAACTGCCGGACGAGCTGCCGCCGTTGGCGCCGGACTTCACCGGCGTCTGCTGGTTCCTGGCACCCGCCGTGCCCGTCGAGCACTGCGTCGTCCCGCGCTTGTCGCAGGGCTGTGGGTACGGGGCGTTCTTGGCGAGGGTGTTGGAGCCGTCGGAGGAGAAGGTGGGGTTGCGGCAGCCCTTGATGTCGACGTTCTTGGCCTCGACGCCGGGGATCCGGCGGACCTGCGAGAGCCCGGCCTGCACCAGGTTGATGGGCAGCGGCGAGTAGCCGAGCTGGTCGGCCTGCTGCTGCCCCTCGCAGAGGAAGTAGTAGGCGAAGGCCCCGAGCGTTCTGCCCTTGTCCTCGGTGAACGGCGCCTCGTTCGTGGTCGGGACGATCATGTAGCTGTAGCTGGACAGCGGGTAGGCCCGGCGGTCACCGGAGCGGTAGACGTTGTCGAGGATCTGCGTCAGATAGTCCGTGGAGTTCTTGTCGTCGTTGATCCGGGCGGACATCAGGCCCACAGCGACGCTGGAGGCCGTCGGCTCGACGTAGTAGCCGCTGCTGTTGAGCAGCTTGGCGACGGGAAAGCCGGTCTTGATCGCGTACGAGTACTCGACGTACGTGATCGCGCCCTCCGCCTGGGGCTGCCGGACGTAGCCGGAGACGCCGAGCGAGCCGGACTGGGCGGTGAACCCGGAGCCGGGGATGACCGGGTAGTACGACGTCAGGCCGCAGGGCGTCGGCTTGCCGGCGCGGCGGCAGTAGTCGTTCCACAGGGCGCTCTGCTCCTTGGCCATCCAGGTGCTGAACTGCGCGGTGGTGCCGGAACCGTCGGAGCGGACGACGGGGATGACCCGGCGGGCCGGGAGCGTCAGGCCGGGGTTGTCGGCCGCGACCTCGGGTGCGTTCCACATGGTGATCTTCCCCGTGAAGATCTTGGTGAGCACCGCGCCGGACAGCCGCAGGTTGGTGACCCGCTTGCCGCCGATCTTGAGGTTGTACATGAACGAGGTGCCGCCCGCCACGATCGGCATATAGGCGTAGCCGCGCTTCGGCGGCGCCTCCTTCACGCCGAACTCGGTCAGCCCGTACGGGATTTCCGAGACGCCGAAGTCCGAGACCCCGTTCTTGAACTGCTCGCGCCCGACGGACGATCCGACCGCCGCGTAGTTCACCGTCATCCCGTACTGGGTGACGTTGCGGCGCCACTGGTCCAGCGCGTTGGAGCTCCAGGTGGACCCCGCCCCGCTGATCTTGGTGTACGAGTCGGCGTGTGCGGCGGGTGCCGCGGGCAGCTCGACGGCGAGCAGCACGCAGAGGAGCGCGAGGAGCGCGGCGACGGCGCGGGCGGCGCGGATGCGGCGGGCATCAGCGGGCGGTAGTACGGGTGCGGGTATCACGAAGCACTCCTGGTCGGGGCGGATGCACGGGAGCCGGAGTCGAGCTGTTCCTCGGCGCGGGCGGCGAACCGGGCCGCGTCGCGGCGCGAGGCCAGCACACGGCGGTGTTCCTGGCGGCGGGGCAGCCGGCCGGGGCCGCGCCCGCCGATCACCCGGGCGGCGACGAACAGCAGCAGGACGAGCGCCATCAGCACGGCGGCCGTGCCGAATCCGCGGGCGATCATCGTCGGCTCGGGCGACTTGATGAACTCGAACGTGGCCAGTGGCAGCGAGATCTGCGGCCCCGACAGCGGATCGGTGTTGGTGACGGCGGTGAATCCGGCGGTGAGCAGCACCGGCGAGGTCTCCCCGATGCCGCGCGCGGTGCCGAGGATCACGGACGTGGTGAGCCCGGACCTGGCGGTGGGCAGCACCACGTGCCACACCGTCCGCCAGCGCGAGGTGCCGAGGGCGTACGCGGCCTCGCGCAGCGGGCCGGGCACCAGCCGGATGACGACGTCGGCGGCGCGGATGATGATCGGCAGCATCATCACGGAGAGCGCGAGGGCGGCGGCCAGTCCTGAGCGGTCGAGACCGAGGGTGAGGATCGCGGTGGCGTAGATGAACAGGCCCGCGACGATCGACGGCAGGGCCGTCATGGCCTCCACGATGGTCCGCACGAAGCGCGCGAACCGGCCCGGCACCTCGTTGAGGAACACCGCGCACAGCAGCCCGGTCGGAACGGTGACCACCAGCGCGATCCCGATCTGCTCCAGCGTGCCGGTGATCGCGTGCAGGATCCCGCCCGCCGCCAGCGGGTCGAGGGGCCCGGCCGACGCCATGTCCTGCGTGTAGAAGTTCAGGTGCGGCAGCGCCTTGCGGCCCTCCCACAGGGTGTAGACGACGACGAAGGCGAGCGCGGCGAGCATCAGCAGGCCCAGGCTCTGGGCGAGGACGGCCGCCACCCGGTCGCGGACGGCGGGACCGTCCTCGTCGAAGGAGACCAGCAGCGCGTACAGCCCGAGGAAGAGCCCGTACGCCACGAGCGTGAAGCCGAGCCCGCCGCTGAACGGCAGCAGCCGGGTGAAGAGCAGCGCGGTGATGCTCAGCGAGGCCGCCGCGGCGCCCAGCACCGCGTACACATCGGTGGCACGCAGCAGCGCGAGCCGGCGGCGCGGCTCGCGGGGGCTCCCGGCGTCGGGTGACGTCGACTTCGAGGGAAGAGTGGTGCGCGGGGAGTTCTGGGCGCTCATGGCGTTGTCTCCGCGCGGCGGGGCGACGAGGGTCATCGGGCCTTCCTCAGGAGTCGCTGGCCGCGCCGGACCGGCTGCGGGCGACGATCGACGATGCGGCGAAGTTGACGACGAGGGTCATCAGGAAGAGCGCGAGGCCCGCGGCCATCAGCGCGGACATGCCGAACTCGCTGGCCTCGCCGTACCGCAGGGCGATCAGCGAGGAGACGGAGCTGGAGCCGTTCTGCAGGATGTGCGGCTGGACCACGAAGACCGGCGAGATGATCAGGTACACGCCGATGGTCTCGCCGAGCGCGCGGCCCAGGCCCAGCATCGTGCCGCCGATCATGCCGCCCTTGCCGAACGGCAGCACGACGCTGCGGATCATGCCCCAGCGCGTCGCACCGAGCGCGTAGGCGCCCTCCCGCTCACCGACCGGCGCCTGCGAGAAGACCTCCCGCATCACCGAGCAGGCGATCGGCGCGACCATCAGCGCGACGACGATGCCCGCGACGAAGGTGGAGGAGGTGTAGACGGTGGCGGTCGCGAGCGGGTCCGACGGGTCGGCGCCGTCGACCTTGAACAGCGGGAACCAGCCGAAGTACCGGGCGATCCAGCGCGCCGTGCCCAGCACGTGCCCCTGGAGGAAGAACAGCCCCCACAGCCCGTAGACCACCGAGGGCACGGCGGCCATCAGGTCGACCAGACTGATCAGCGTCTGGCGCAGCCGGGGCGGCGAGTACTCGCAGATGTAGAGCGCCGTACCGATGGCGAGCGGTACGGCGAAGCAGATCGCGACGAGGGCGATGAGCACGGTGCCGGTGAGGACGGCCGCGATGCCGAAGTTCCCGGCGTCGGGCTCCCACGCCTCCGTGGTGAGGAACGAGAAGCCGGCCTTCGACAGCGCCTGCCACGCCCGGTAGAGCAGAAACCCGCCGACCAGCAGCATCACCGCCAGCACGAACCCCCCACCGCCTCGGGCCACCGCCCGGAAGACACGGTCGGGCAGCCCGGGATCCGCGTGCAGCCGCCTCGGTACATCCTCGGCGGCGGCTGCCGCGGGTGGTCGGTCATGCGTTCGCGTCGTCACATGGCTGACGTTCACGGGGTGCGGTGGACGCGTGCGCAAGGCGATGTGAACGAGGGGCCCCGTAGAGGCAACTTCGGTTCACATGGCGTCAGTTACCGCACATCGACTCCTTCGGAGAGACCGTTGTCCACCTGTTCGGTCCCGGCGGCACCGATCTCGGCAAGCAGCGCGCGGAAGCGGTCGTAGGCGGTTTGGCAGGTCGAATGCCGCTCATAGGCCCGCGACGAGACGGCGACCGTCTGCCCGTCCGCACCGCGCAGCCGCCACACCCAGCCGTTGCTGTCGGCGGCGTGCTGCACTCCCCCGGGCAGCCCCTCCGACCCGGCACACAACCGCCCGAACGCCCGCAGGCACTCCCCGTAGTCCGGGTAAGCGGTTGCGCCGACCGCTACCGTCCGCCCGTTCTGGGCGGTGAGCCGCCAGGAGTGAAATCCCTCGTCATCGATGTCTATCCGACAGCGCGCACCGACCCCGGCCGCGCCCCCCGTGTCCCCTGCTGCCATCCCCCACCCCTGCTGGCCGTCTCAAGGAAGGCTGCATATGCGGCAGACATGCAGCACACGCAATGTAATGAGACTGCGCAGACAAAGGGCGTACTCACAGGAGCACCACAGCATGCCTTCACCACGAAGTTGCCCCTCGTTCACCCCACCCGAGCAAGCGCTCTCCGCCCTCCGGTTCAGCGGATCCCGGAGCGGACCCGCTGACGAAGTCGCTCATCGGCAAGGGTCGGCGCGTCACGCCAAGCGAAGTCGGTCACCTCTTCGGCCTGCAGTTCCCTCACATCGGCCGCGGTGCGGAAGAGGAACCGGAAGTCGATGTGCCGGTGGCCGGGTTCGCCCTTGGCGGCGTTGGCCGGGATCGGATGAGTATCGATGTGAACGGGCCGGTCGCCGACCGAGGTGACCGATTCCATGGCGATACCCGTTTCCTCGGTGAGTTCCCGCAGGGCCGCGTCATGCAGCGTGGTGTCCTGCGGTTCGAGGTGGCCGCCGGGCAGCAGCCACGTGTCCAGAGCCAGATGGTGAATGTGCAGGACCTCGCCCTCCCGGTTGACGAGAACCGCGCCGGCCGTGGCATGCCCGCGGAACTCCTGACGGCTGCTGAGGTCGGCCCCGTCGTCAAGCAGCCCGAGCACGACGGACAGCGCGTCCTTCTCCTCAGGGTGCGCGTCCAGGTACGCGTCAACGGTGGCACGGATGTGTTCGGACGTGATGGCCAAGTCGATCACCTGTTGAAGTAGTTGAGCCAGATCGCCGCGATGGCGGCGCGGTCGGTCGCGCTGACCTCGTGCATACCGGGTTCGAGATCACCGCGGGTGAGCATCCTGATGGCCGCCAGGATCTCGGCCTGCACCAGGAAGATGAAAGGCCCCACGCTGGCGCCGTGCAGAAAGTTGACGGCGTTGCCGCCGTTGGCCAGATAGAAGTAGTGGCCCGTGGTCCGGTAGCGGGTCACGTGCTCGCTCACCGTCGCTCGGGTGTAGACGTCCGGCAGTCCGAGCAGTTCCAATTCATCCTCACTGCTCGTCACGGTGGCGACGTACGCTCCATTGCGCAAATGCGGGAAGTCCTCCCCGCGTAACGAGATCGCGCCCGTGGCGCAGAGCACCAGCCCTGCCCCGTTCAGCGCGCTCTCCCGGTCCCGGGCGACGGTGAAGCCCTGAGACAGCGCCTGCGTCCGGCGGACGGGGTCGATGTCGAAGACGGTCACATGGACGCCCTTGGCGTGCAGCAGCCGGGCAATGCTCGATCCGAGCTTGCCGAACCCGATCACGAGGGCCGGGCGCCCGTGCAGGATGTCGCCCCGCCCGCGCATCACCGCCTCGGTGGAGAAGACCACGGATTGGCCGACCAGGAAGTCTTCGGGGTCCTTCAACGGTGAGCGGGCGACCGAGACGACCGGGCAGGGCAGTTTGGCCAGATCCTCGTACCGCCGGTGGCCGTTCTCGGTGTCCTCGATCACCCCGACGAGACGACCGGAGAAACGCTCCTGGAGATTCGGAATCGTCGGAGCGAAGTAGCCACCGACATCAAGGAGCGCGACCGCCTCTCCGGCGGCGCGTGACTCGAAGTACTCCAGTGCGCTGTCGGCGCCCGCGAACACAACTCGGGAGAGAACGTCACAGGCGAAGCTCCTCTCCACCTCTCGCCGGGCCGAATGATTCACGGACTTCGGCTTGGGCAGGACGGCACGTAACCGGGACATCGCGCCCACCGCCCGCACGAACGCGGGCCTCTCGGGCAGCAGGTGCGTCACCAGGAAGGACGACGCGAACTCGTCCGGGGCGAACCGGGCGGCAATCTTGGCGAAGTAGGCGTCCAGCCGAGCTCGCTCGAAGGATTCCATGGCAACCTCGCTCATTTCAGGGCCGGAAGGATGGAGTTGGATTCGGGGTCGGGCCGGGCGTCGGTGCTGGCGCCCGCTCCGGATTCGGACGCGGACTCGGCCCTGAATCGCGACCAGACCACCTTGCCGATCGGTTCGCGGTCCTCGACGCCCCAACCGTCGGAGAGCTCATCGACGATCAGCAGGCCGCGCCCGGAGATGTCCGTAGAGCCGGACCGCCGAATGCGCGGCACGGTCCTACTGCCGTCGTGGACCTCGATTCGGACCCACCCACCGGCGGCGGCCACCTTCACGAGAATTCCGCGGCCGGGGGCGGCGGCGTGGGTGAGGGCGTTGGAGGCGAGCTCGGAGACGCAGAGCCGTACGTCATCGGCTCGTCCTGACAGGCCCCAGGCCGCCAGAGTTGTGGTCGCGAAGTCGCGGGCTATGGCGATCGATGCCGGTACGGCGTCGAAGAATCGTTGCGCGGCCCCCGACGGGACGGGCTCGGAATGCATTGGGTCCATCGATCCCCCTGCAGCAGTGCCTCGCAAGGGTGTTGCGAAGCTCACAGCAAACCTTAAGGTGAATCGACTTAAGGTTGCAAGGTGTCAGCAACTCCGCCTCCACGGCTCCTGGCGATACGTTGGAGGTCCGCCGATGGAAGGAACGGCCCTTGACGAACGAGGAATGGGAGAGCGAATCGACGCGGTACCTGACTCCCCGTGGGCAGGGCCGGTCGGACGCGTGGACGGAGGAGGCCGCGGAGAACAACCGTCGCGGCGGACAGCGACTTCTCGCTGCGGGGATGGTCGTGCCTCCGCTTGAAGTCGCCCGGGCCCTACGCCTCCCGGAGGGCGAGCAGGTGGTCGTACGACGACGCCTGATCCTGCTTGATGGCCTGCCCGTGGAGCTCGCGGACTCGTACTACCCGGCCCGCATCGCGGCCGGCACCGAGCTCGCCGAGCAGAGGAAGGTGCCCGGAGGAGCAGTCACGCTGCTCGCCCGGCTCGGCCATGTGGCGGGGCACGTCGAGGAATCGGTCACCGCACGTATGCCCACCGAAGTGGAACGGGAAGCCCTTCAACTCGGCGAACAGGACCCGGTGATCCTCCTGTCGCGGCTTATCCTCTCCGGTGACGATCAACCGATGGAGGCCTGCGTGATGACCATGACCGCAAGCGATCGCGTGCTGCGCTACCGGCTCCGGCTCGGCTGACGCATGCCCCACTGGAACGACACCCGGCCCGCCCATCAGCAGATCGCTGCGGAACTGCGTGACCGGATCATGGCGCGCCGATTGGAGCCGGGCAGCAAGCTGCCTTCCACACAACAGCTCATGAACGAGTTCGGCGTGGTCGGCACCACCGTCCAGAAGGCGCTCCAGATCCTGAAGGCCGAGGGCTTCGCCGTCGGGCATCCCGGAAAAGGGGTCTTCGTCCGCGAGCAGCCGAACCACACCATTGTTCCGGCCTCGTACATCCCGCCGCCGGAGAGCGGCGCGCCGGATCGCTGGATGGAGCAGGCGGCAGCCCGTTCGCGGACCGGAGCGACCCGGATCCTCGATGTCGCGGAGGTTACGGCCCCGCATGATGTCGCGGAGGCGCTCGGACTGGCGGACGGCGGGACCGCCGTACTCCGGTCCCGGCTCATGCTGCTCGACGACGAGCCGTCGGAGCTCGTGCGCTCCTACTACCCGGTCGAACTGGCCCGGGGCACTCGTCTCACCGACCGCCGACGCATCCGCGGTGGATCACCGACGCTCCTCGCCGAGCTGGGCCATCCGCCCCGGGAGTTCGTCGACCGGGTCTCCGCGCGTCCGCCGACGTCCGAGGAATTCACCCTGCTGGAGCTGCCCGCCGAGGTGTGCGTGCTGCGCACCTTCCGGGTGGTCCACTCCGATGGTGGCCGCCCTATCGAGGCTTCCGTGATGGTGAAGGCAGGCCACCTGTACGAACTCGAATACCGCCTGCCCGTGATGCCCGTGATCTGACGCCGGCCGTCGGAGCGGCCGGGGGTCAGCCGATGGCGAGGAGGACGGCCAGGACGATGGCGCCGGTGATGATCGGGGCGATGACCTCGTAGGCCCAGCGGACGCTGACCTCGCCCTGGGCGCCGGGCTTGGCGGCGTTGGTCTCGGCGAGCTCGCGGAGTTCGTCGACGGCCTGGTCGGACCAGGCGCGGGGCGGGATCTCCGGGGCGTTGAGGGCGGAGGACTGGCGGGCCGTCGCGGTGGCGGCGCGGGCGGTCTGGCGGGCGACGCGCTTGCGGGCGCGCAGCGAGACCGGGATCGCCCAGAGTTGGAAGCGCTGGCCGCCGGCGACGACCTCGGTGGAGTAGCCGGCCCGCAGGTGTTCCACGGCCGACCACGGCACGGTGATCGTCCGGAAGGGATTGCGGATGCGGAGCCGTTCCTCGCCCGCGAAGACGGCGGGCCGGATCGTGAAGGCCGCCAGCAGGGGCAGGGCCGCCAGGAGCCCGGCGAGGGTCAGCCACGGGGTGCGTCCCGAGCCGCGGAGCACCGCGTCGCCGCCGAGCCACAGGGAGAGCGCGATCAGCAGCGCGCCGGTGACGATGCCGGCCACCGACCGGTAGGCGCGGTCGTCGTACTTCGGCCGGTCCGGCTGCGGGGTCGGCGTGGGGTCGTCGGAACTCGTCATAAGGCCCGATTCTGCCTGACGGGTGCCGCGCGGCCGGTCGCGCACAGGTTGCGGTACGGCATCGGGACAGATCGGTACGGCGTCGGCATGGATCGAGAGAACAGCGCGGCAGCAGGAAGCGGTGGTAGGAAAAGGGGCCGGCCATCCCCCCTGTGGCCTTGCGGCGCGGGCCCTGTGCGCCCACCCGGCCCCACGGCCGCCACGGCAGCCGACACCGCAGCGCACACAGCCCCGGAGGCACCCGCCCGCCCCGCCCCGAACACGCCCGGGTGTGGCGAACCAATCAGGGGGGTGGTGGTGACAGGTCGCTACGCGCGTAGATATGCTCATGTGGTGACCATGCCCACTGTTCCCGCTTTCGGCCCAGAAGCCGCGGCCCGGCTGGCGACGATGGCGGACGTGACCGCCTCGGACACCGCACTCCGCCGCTTCCTCCACGGACTGCCCGGTGTCGATGCCGTCGGCCTCGAAGCCCGCGCCGCCACGCTCGGCACCCGTTCGATCAAGACGACGGCGAAGTCCTACGCCATCGACCTGGCGATCTCCATGATCGATCTGACCACGCTCGAAGGCGCGGACACCCCCGGCAAGGTCCGGGCGCTGTGCGCCAAGGGCATCCATCCGGATCCCACCGACCGCACGGCCCCCAAGGTCGCCGCGATCTGTGTCTACCCCGACATGGTGAAGACCGCGAAGGAGGCGCTGCGCGGATCCGGCATCAACGTCGCCTCCGTCGCCACCGCCTTCCCGGCCGGCCGCACCGCGCTGCCGGTGAAGCTCGCCGACACCGCCGACGCGGTGGCCGCGGGCGCGGACGAGATCGACATGGTCATCGACCGTGGTGCGTTCCTCACCGGCCGCTACCTGCAGGTCTTCGAGGAGATCAGGGCCGTCAAGGCGGCCTGCGTGAGGCCGGACGGCAGCGCCGCCCACCTCAAGGTGATCTTCGAGAACGGCGAGCTGGCGACGTACGACAACATCCGCCGCTGCTCCTGGCTCGCGATGCTCGCCGGCGCCGACTTCATCAAGACCTCGACGGGCAAGGTCGCGGTCAACGCGACCCCGCCGAACACGCTGCTGATGCTGGAGGCCGTCCGCGACTTCCGCGACGCGGTGGGTGTACAAGTGGGAGTGAAGCCGGCCGGCGGCATCCGCACCACGAAGGACGCCATCAAGTACCTGGTGATGGTCAACGAGACGCTCGGCGAGGAGTGGCTGTCCCCGCACTGGTTCCGATTCGGTGCATCCAGCCTGCTCAACGATCTGTTGATGCAGCGCCAGAAGCTCAGCACCGGGCGTTACTCCGGTCCCGACTACGTGACGGTGGACTGACCGACATGGCATTTGAATACGCACCCGCACCCGAGTCCCGCGCGGTCGTCGACATCGCGCCGTCGTACGGGCTCTTCATCGACGGCCAGTTCTCCGAGGCCGCCGACGGCAAGGTCTTCAAGACCGTTTCGCCCTCCTCGGAGGAGGTCCTCTCCGAGGTCGCCCAGGCCGGGGCCGAGGACGTCGACCGGGCGGTGAAGGCCGCCCGCAAGGCGTTCGAGAAGTGGTCCGCGCTGCCCGGCGCCGAGCGCGCCAAGTACCTGTTCCGGATCGCCCGCATCGTGCAGGAGCGCTCCCGCGAGCTGGCCGTGCTGGAGTCGCTGGACAACGGCAAGCCGATCCGAGAGACCCGCGACACCGACCTGCCGCTGGTCGCCGCGCACTTCTTCTACTACGCGGGCTGGGCCGACAAGCTCGGCCACGCCGGCTACGGCGCCGACCCGCGCCCGCTGGGCGTGGCCGGCCAGGTCATCCCGTGGAACTTCCCGCTGCTGATGCTGGCGTGGAAGATCGCCCCGGCGCTCGCCGCGGGCAACACGGTGGTGCTCAAGCCCGCCGAGACGACCCCGCTCAGCGCCCTGTTCTTCGCGGACATCTGCCGCCAGGCCGGGCTGCCCAAGGGCGTCGTCAACATCATCACGGGCGACGGCGCCACCGGCGCGGCGCTCGTGGAGCACCCCGACATCAACAAGGTCGCCTTCACCGGCTCCACCGAGGTCGGCAAGGCCATCGCCCGCTCCATCGCCGGCACGGACAAGAAGATCACGCTGGAGCTGGGTGGCAAGGCCGCCAACATCGTCTTCGACGACGCGCCGGTCGACCAGGCCGTCGAGGGCATCGTCAACGGCATCTTCTTCAACCAGGGGCACGTCTGCTGCGCCGGCTCCCGCCTCCTGGTCCAGGAGTCGGTGGCCGAGGAGGTGCTGGACGCGCTCAAGCGCCGTATGCAGACGCTGCGCGTCGGCGACCCGCTGGACAAGAACACCGACATCGGCGCCATCAATTCCGCCGAGCAGCTGGCCCGCATCACCGAGCTCACCGAGGCCGGCGAGGCCGAGGGCGCCGATCGCTGGGCCCCGGCCTGCGACCTGCCGTCCGCCGGCTACTGGTTCCGCCCGACGCTCTTCACGAACGTCACCCAGGCGCACCGGATCGCCCGCGAGGAGATCTTCGGCCCGGTGCTGTCCGTGCTGACGTTCCGCACCCCGGCCGAAGCCGTCGAGAAGGCGAACAACACGCAGTACGGCCTGTCGGCCGGCATCTGGACGGAGAAGGGCTCGCGCATCCTGTGGATGGCGAACCAGCTCCGCGCGGGCGTCGTCTGGGCCAACACGTTCAACAAGTTCGACCCGACCTCGCCCTTCGGCGGCTACAAGGAATCGGGCTTCGGCCGCGAAGGCGGCCGTCACGGCCTGGAGGCGTACCTCGATGTCTGAGAAGTCTGAAAAGTCCGAGCGGCTCAGCGTTTTCAAGACGTACAAGCTTTACGTCGGGGGCAAGTTCCCCCGCAGCGAGAGCGGGCGGGTGTACGAGGTGACCGACTCCAAGGGCAACTGGCTCGCCAACGCGCCGCTGTCGTCCCGCAAGGACGCGCGGGACGCGGTGGTGGCCGCCCGCAAGGCGTTCGGCGGCTGGTCGGGCGCCACCGCGTACAACCGCGGCCAGGTGCTCTACCGCGTCGCCGAGATGCTGGACGGTCGGCGTGAGCAGTTCGCCGCCGAGGTCGCGGCGGCCGAGGGCATCTCGAAGGCCAAGGCCGCGGCGCAGGTGGACGCGGCCGTCGACCGCTGGATCTGGTACGCGGGCTGGACCGACAAGATCGGCCAGATCGTCGGCTCGGCGAACCCCGTCGCCGGACCGTTCTTCAACCTCTCCACCCCGGAGCCGACCGGCGTCGTGGTCGTCCTCGCCCCCCAGGCGTCGTCGTTCCTCGGCCTGGTCTCGGTGATCGCCCCGGCCATCGCCACCGGCAACACGGTGATCGTCGTGGCGAGCGAGAAGTCGCCGCTGCCCGCGCTGGCGCTGGGCGAGGTGCTCGCCACCTCGGACCTGCCCGGTGGCGTGGTCAACATCCTGTCCGGGCGGACGGCGGAGATCTCGCCGTCGCTCGCCTCGCACCAGGACGTCAACGCGATCGACCTGACGGGCGCGGACGACGGTCTGGCGAAGGATCTGCAGATCGCCGCGGCCGACAACATGAAGCGCGTCCTGCGCCCCCGCGGCGCGAAGGACGGCGACTGGTCCGCCGACCCCGGCCTGGACCGCCTCAAGGCGTTCCTGGAGACGAAGACCGTCTGGCACCCGATCGGCGTCTGACGGGCCTGCGCTCGACCTCAGGCGGAGATCCAGGCTCACGCACGCACCAGGGCGTGTGAGCAAGGTCTCCGTCCACCGGCACCCCTCGCGGGGCAGGCTTGACCCGCGGGGGGTGTTGCGTTTTCAGGTACCTGTTCACCGCGCCGCCGTGTCTCCCGCGTCAGTGCGCCACCGTCGGAGGATCCCTGTGTGGGACGGCTTCACCGGGGTTCTTCCCTACGTCGCCTTCAGCGCGTTCCTGTGCTTCCTGGTGCCGTCCGTCCCGGTGTGGCTCGGGCGCCGCAAGGCCCGCGCGATCGCCGCCGGCCGGCCGATACGGATCCGCAGCCGGCTGCGCGTCGACGAGCCGCCGTCCGCATCCCCTGACGCCGGCCCGTCCAGTACCTCCGAGCGCGGTGAACTGGTGGCGCTGCCCGGCGGGCCGCTGTACTTCCTGTCGTCGGACGGCCCGGTACCGGTGCTGGAACTGCCGCCCGGCGGCACCTTCGAGCGCACCCTGTACGCCCGCGCCGGCTCCGCGCCCGGCTCGGGCCGCCGGATCGTGCGGACCGCGCTCGTCCACCGCACGCCGTCGGGCGGCAGCCTGCGCGTCGAGACCGCCCGCGGCGACAGCCGTGCCCTGCGGGCCGCCCTCCAGGCGCCTCCCGCCGGACGGCCGGCCCCACGCGCCCTGCCGGCCCGGCTGCCGGTCTGGTGCGCCGTCCTGGCCGTCCTGGCGCTGCTCGGCGCCGTACCGGTGGCCTCGATCGCCGTGTTCGGCAAGCAGGTCACCGCCCATGTCACGTCGAACACCGGGGACGACTACTGCGGTGTCGGCTGGGCCGACCCCTGGGACGGCTCCCGCAGGGACGCCGAGGTCGACTGCATCCGGGCGGACGACGGGCACTACCGGCGCGGCGACACCATCGACGTCATCGCCCTGCCCCGGCCGCTGCGCGGCAACGCCTTCGACACCGACAGCCTGCCGATCCTCGGCGTGCTCTGCGCGGCCGAACTGCTGGTGAGCGCGCTGGGCTTCGGGCTCTCGCAGCTGCGCTGGAGCCGCCACTGGCGGCCCTCGGAAGCCGTCCCCGCCACCGTCACGACACCCGAGCAGCCCGAGCGGCCGTCCACCGACCCGGTGCTGTCGCTGGCCCGGCCCCTCGACCGGCTGCTGGCCCGCCGTCTCCATCTGCCGCCGGACTTCCACGACTCGCCCTGGTGGCGGGTTTCCGTACTGCGGAAGCTCGCCGTCCGCGACGGCGTCTCGTTCGGCGGCCTGACGCTCCTCGGCCTGGCCCTGGTGCTCCTGCGCGACCTGTGGACCCACGACAGCGACGCCACCGTCTGGATCATCGTGGCGGCGCTCACCGCTCTGGGGGCCGCCGCGCGCGTCGTGCACCGCGCCGTGGACGCCACCCGCGTCGTCCGCACCCTGCTGCGCGCCGTCCGCTCCGGCGACCCGCAGGAGGTCCGCTACGCCCTGCTGTACGTCGCGGAGGCCGCCGACACCAGCTGCCTGTGCCCGGACGACGCCGACGGCCGGCGCGCGGAAGTGGCCGTCGCGACGGCCTCGATCGGCATCGCGACCCCGGCCGCGGCCGTGCCGAAGGCCAGGAGCGGAGCGGGAGCGGGCACCGCACCCGGCCGGCAGGGGGCGGCGTACGTGGAGGAGGGTTCCTCAGCCGGGCAGGAGGGTGGACAGCTGGCCCACGAGCGGCAGCTCTGACACCGAATCCCCCTGGGAGAGCGGCCCGGTCACGGCGCCCGTCGACACCGGCTTGAAGTCCGCCACCTGCGGGGTGACCACGTTGTCCAGCGGGTCCACCCCGGTCTGCGCCAGCGGGTTGATCGTCAGGTGCTTGACCGGGCCCAGCGCGTAACCCAGGGCGGAATCGGAACCCAGCGTCGAGCCGACGGCCGCATCGGAGCCGAGGGCCGAATCGGTGAGGGCCGGCGCCGTGCCGGCCGACGCCGAGCCGCTCGCCGCGAGGGCGGCGGCCGCCGCGGCGACGGTGACGGTGGCCGCGGTGCGCAGCAGGGAGTTCAGCTTCGGACGGGCGTGGTTCGGCATGGCCACCTGCTTGGCATAGAAGTGCGGTGATCTGGTGGAACACGGCACGGGGACGCGTCCCGGCGACACCTCACGGCGCGGCACCGCGGAGGATCGCCATTCGACTACACAAGGTAGTTGGACGAGTGCACAGCGTCCAAACCTGCGCCCGGGGGGTCACCCGGTCGGCGCAATGCCGCACACTGTTCTCTCGTGAGTTCCTCTCCGTCCACCGCGCGCGTGATCCTGCTGGCCGGCCCTTCCGGGTCCGGCAAGTCGTCCCTGGCCGCCCGTACCGGGCTGCCGGTGCTGCACCTCGACGACTTCTACAAGGAGGGCGACGACCCGACCCTCCCGCAACTGGCGCACGGCGCCGGCACGGACTGGGACTCGGCGCTCTCCTGGGACGCGGACGCGGCGGTGGCGGCGATCAGCACGCTGTGCGCGACCGGCACCGCCTCGGTGCCGGAGTACGACATCGCGTCGAGCTCCATCACCGGCGAGATCCATGTCGAACTGACGGGCTCCCCCGTCTTCGTCGCCGAGGGCATCTTCGCGGCCGACATCACCGACCGCTGCCGCGAACTGGGACTGCTGGCGGACACCCTGTGCCTGCGCGGCAGTCCGGCCGTCACGGCCTGGCGGCGGTTCCGCCGCGATCTGGCCGAGGGCCGCAAGTCCGTGACGGTCCTGCTGCGCAGGGGCTGGCGGCTGATGCGCGGCGAGCGGGCGATCGTGGCCCGGCAGACCGCACTGGGCGCCTACCCGTGCGGCCAGGACGAAGCACTGCGCCGCATCACCGCGCTGCCGCCGCCCGCACCGCGCGCGGCGGCGGACCAGCCGACCGACATACCCGTGGACGCGTAACCGCCCCGAACGACGGCCCCGGCCCCCGCCCCGCACGCGCAAACAGGTGCGGGACCAAGCAGTCCCCCCGGACTGCCCGGTCCCGCACCCACCGCGCTCCCCCGACCGCGGCTTTCCCCCGTACCCCCCGGTTTTTCCCCCGCTCCCCGTTCCCCCGTATCCCCCGTATCCCCCGTTCCCCCCGCTTCCCCGTTCCCCCCACCGGTCCCCCGACCGGCGTTCTGTGGACGGTCCGAATCGTCAGGCCACCAGCTCGCCGAACGACTCCTCCTCGTCGCGGCCGAAGCTCAGCGCCTCGTCCTCGCGCATCCGGCGCAGCGAGCGCCAGATGCTGCTCTTGACCGTGCCGACGCTGATGCCGAGGATGTCGGCGATCTCCGGGTCGGTGCGGCCTTCGTAGTAGCGGAGCACCAGCATGGTGCGCTGGGTCTCGGGAACCTTGGCCAGCGCCTGCCACAGCACGGCGCGCAGTTCGGTGCCGCCCATCGCGTCCGACTCGCCCACCGTCTCCGGCAGTTCCTCGGTCGGGTACTCGTTGAGCTTGCGGCGGCGCCAGGCGCTGATGTGCAGGTTGGTCATGGTGCGGCGCAGGTAGCCGCCGACGGCCGCCTTGTCGCTGATCCGGTCCCAGGCGCGGTAGGTGGAGAACAGCGCGCTCTGCAGCAGGTCCTCGGCCTCGTAACGGTCACCGGTCAGGTGGTAAGCGGTGGCGTAGAGGGAGGCGCGGCGCTCCTTGACGTAGGCGGTGAACTCCGCCTCCGCCAGGCTGTCGTGCCGCGGTACCGGAATGGTGGCCGTTGCGGTGGCCGTGGCGGCCGGTGCACCGGCGCCGCCCTCGATCGCCGTCATGTACGGCGGCCGGTTGCGGGTCACCTGGCCGGTGCTCTGTGCCGTCTGTCGTCCGGTGCCGCGAGCGCACCCCCGTCCGTTCGCGGCACCGGACTTCCCGTCGTTCCGGCCGGCGGTGTGCTGGCGCGGCTGAAGGACTGCGGTGGTGGTGGTGCTGTGCAGTGCGTTCATGTCGCGCCCCCGTCGGTGGAACCGTCTTGGTGATATTCGGCGTCGGTCTCCGTGTGGATGCCGCTGCCTTAGGTCCATAAGACTGCCGGGCCAGTTTCATGGCGCTGTCCGCCGAGTGTCACAGGCCCGTCACAGAGACTTCCGGTACACGCAGAGTGAGCCCGGGGCCGATCCTTGAGGTGAGATCCCCCCGTGCTCGATACATGGGCATCCGGTAGGTCACAATGACCGGCGTGCCTTTCCTGTTGCTTATCGAGGATGACGACGCCATCCGTACCGGCCTCGAACTCGGCCTGTCCCGCCAGGGCCACCGTGTGGTTGCCGCGGCGACGGGCGAGGACGGCCTGAAGCTGCTCAAGGAGCAGCGCCCCGACCTGATCGTGCTGGATGTGATGCTGCCGGGCATCGACGGCTTCGAGGTGTGCCGCCGGATCCGGCGCACCGACCAGTTGCCGATCATCCTGCTGACCGCCCGCAGCGACGACATCGATGTCGTCGTGGGGCTGGAGTCGGGGGCCGACGACTATGTCATCAAGCCCGTCCAGCCCCGGGTGCTCGACGCCCGCATCCGCGCCGTGCTGCGCCGCGGTGAGCGCGACAGCACGGATTCCGCGGCCTTCGGCTCCATCGTGATCGACCGTTCGGCGATGACGGTGACGAAGGACGGCGAGGATCTGCAGCTGACGCCGACCGAGCTGCGGCTGCTGCTGGAGCTGAGCCGCCGGCCCGGCCAGGCCCTGTCCCGGCAGCAGTTGCTGCGGCTGGTGTGGGAGCACGACTACCTCGGTGACTCGCGGCTGGTCGACGCCTGTGTGCAGCGGCTGCGCGCGAAGATCGAGGACGTTCCGTCGTCACCGACCCTCATCCGTACGGTCCGCGGTGTCGGGTACCGCCTGGACACGCCGCAGTGACGGACCGGTTCTTCGGCTGGGCCACCGGCATGCTGCGCTGGACCAGCCTGCGGCTGCGGCTGGTCGCGGTGTTCGCCGCGGTGGCGCTGACGGCCGCCGTGTCCGCCTCCGGGATCGCGTACTGGCTGAACCGTGACGCGGTGCTGACCCGTGCGCAGAACTCCGCGCTCAACGACTTCCGCGACTCGCTGCAGCGCAACGCGGCCTCGCTGCCGGTCAACCCGCCGTGCGAGGGGCTGAAGGACGCCGCCGACGAGATGGGCGGCCCCGGCAGCTACGCGGTGCTGCTCATCGACAGGACCCCGGACAACGGGCCGTGCGCGGCGCCGTCCAGCCGCGACGTCTTCACCCTGGACGATGTGCCGAAGGCACTGCAGGACGCGGTGAACACCCGGCACAAGCAACAGGACAACAAGTACCACCTGCACTGGCTGCGGATCTCGCTGCACGGCACGCCGTACCTGGTGGCCGGCGCGAAGATCATGGATGACGGCCCGACCGGCTACATGCTCAAGTCGCTGGACGCGGAGCGCAAGGACCTCAACTCCCTGGCCTGGTCGCTGGGGATCGCCACGATGCTCGCGCTGATCGGCTCCGCCCTGCTGGCCCAGGCCGCCGCCTCGACGGTGCTGCGGCCCGTCCAGCGGCTCGGTGTCGCGGCGCAGCAGCTCGGCGAGGGCCGGCTCGGCACCCGGCTGAAGGTGTCGGGCACGGACGAGCTGGCGGAACTGTCCAGGACGTTCAACAAGGCGGCGGAGGCCCTGGAGACGCGGGTGGAGGAGCTGAGCGCGCGGGAGGCCGCCAGCCGCCGCTTCGTCGCCGACATGTCGCACGAGCTGCGCACCCCGCTCACCGCGATCACCGCCGTGACCGAGGTGCTGGAGGACGAGGCCGACTCCCTCGACCCGATGATCGCGCCCGCCGTGCGCCTGGTGGTCAGTGAGACCCGCCGGCTCAACGAGCTGGTGGAGAACCTGATGGAGGTCACCCGCTTCGACGCGGGCACCGCCCGGCTGCTGCTCGACGAGGTCGACGTGGCCGACATGGTGACGGCGTGCATGGACGCGCGGGCCTGGCTGGACTCCGTCGAGCTGGACGCGCCGCGCGGCATCTTCGTCCGCCTGGACCCGCGCCGGCTCGATGTGATCATGGCGAATCTGATCGGGAACGCGCTCAAGCACGGCGGCTCCCCGGTCCGGGTGTCGGTGCGGACCGCCGAGGACCAGCTGGTCATCACCGTCGCGGACAACGGTCCCGGCATCCCCGAGGACGTGCTGCCGCACGTCTTCGACCGTTTCTACAAGGCGGACGCGTCCCGCGCCCGTTCGGAGGGCAGCGGGCTCGGCCTGTCGATCGCGATGGAGAACGCACACATCCACGACGGCGACATCACCGCCGCGAACGCGCCGGGCGGCGGCGCCGTCTTCACCCTGTACCTGCCGGTGCGGCCCGCCGAGGCACTGCCCGAGGGCGACGAGGACGGCCGACCGTGACGACCATGACGTCCCTCCTGCGGAACGGCCTGCGCTCCTCGCGGGCCGGAACACTCCGCACCGCCGCGCTGCTCGCGGCCCTCGTCACCGCCGCCACCTGCGGCTGCGGCATCCGGACGACCACCGTGCCGGTGGACGCGGGACCCGCGCCCACCCGGGTGTCGTGCGCCGTGCCCCAGGCGACCGTCCCGCCGGAGACGCCCGGCGCCACCGTCGTGAAGGTGTACCTGGTGTGCAGCGCGCTGGCCGCGCAGGTCACCCGGACCGTCACCAGCTCCGACGTCACCGGGGCGCGCCCCGCTCCGGCGAGCCGGCTGGTCGCCGCCCATGAGCTGCTCGACCAGCTGAAGCGCCGGCCGTCGGCCGGGGAGGCGGAGGCCGGGTTCGCCACCGAGGTGCCCGGCAACCTGAACCTCACCGGCCCCAGGCCGGGTGATCCGAAGGACTCGCTGCGGCTGAACCTGTCGCTGGACGAACTGCCGTCCTTCGCGCTGGCCCAGCTGGTGTGCACCTTCACGGCCGCGCCCGGTGTCGGCCTCGCGGACCGCTCCGTACTGCTCGGCGGTCCGGATGCCGCGGACCCCGTCAAGCGCTACCTCTGCACGTCCGCACTGCGCACCAGGCCGGACGCGGCGGACACGGCGGGAACCGTCGTCAAGTGAATGGCGTCATTCCCCTCGTGCAGCCTGAAGCCCCGATCCTGAAGGCACGCGCGATGGGCCTGGTGCTCACCGCCGTGCATCTGTCCTTCGTCGGATGGCTGATGCTCCGGCCGCACTACGTTCCCTGGGTGGCGGCGCCCAATCTGCGGCCGCTCGACACCATCCACGCCGACCTGGCCATGAGCCCGTTCGAGGCGGCGCGGCGGCTGCTCGCGGGACTGCTGCTGCTCGCCCCGCTCGGTGTCCTGCTGCCGATGACGGGCGGCCGGATCCGCACCCCCGGGGTCGGCTCCTTCGCCCGCACGGTCTTCGCCGGACTGATGGTGTCGCTGTCCGTGGAGTTCCTGCAGACGGTGGTGCCGGGCCAGATCTTCGACATCGACGCGCTGCTGCTGAACACGGCGGGCGTCGCCCTGGCGTATCTGGCGGTCGTCCCCGCGGCCCGGCGGCTGCTGCGCCGCCGCGGGTTCGGTGCCCTCACCGGGCCCGGACCCCGGGCCCGGTCTCAGGGGTCGTCCCCGACGACTCCCAGGGTCGGGATCGCCCCGTAGAGCGATGATTCGACGGGATATGTACTCGTAGCGTTGGAGACATCGGAACACCGGAAACCTCCGGCATCCGACCTTCCGACAGGAGTACGAGATGAGCGCCCTCGCCCGCCCCACCAACGGCCGCATGATCGGCGGTGTCTGCGCCGCGCTGGCCAACCGGTTCGGCACCTCCGCCACGACGATGCGGGTGATCTTCCTGCTGTCGTGCCTGCTTCCCGGCCCGCAGTTCCTGCTCTACATCGCCCTGTGGGTGATGCTCCCGGCGGAGAAGTCCGCTACCGCCGCTTGGTGACCGGCGCGCCCAGCTTCTTCAGCTGCGCGGTGACCACGGCCGGCGGCACGTCGTAGCTCTTCGCCAGGGTGACGTCCGCGCCGCGGAAGATGCTGACGGTCGAGCGGGTACGGATCACGACGAAGTCCTGCCGTGCGCCGCTGCCGCCGGCCGCGAAGCCGAGCGCGAACCGCAGATCGTCGTCGCCCAGTTCGAGCGCGGGCCGCGGGGCGACCGCCACCGGCACTCCGGTGACGCCCCCGATGACCGGCTTGAACCCGGCCGCGCACGCGTGAACCGCGGTCCGCAGGGCCGCGACCGCCTTCTGCGCTCCCCCGCTGCCATAGGCGGAGAGCGTGACGGTGACGCCCGCGCCGGGCATCTTCTGCCCGGCCGGGGCGAGCGCCCTCGGGACGGTCTCCTTGGCACCGGCCGGCGGACGCCCGGAGAGCAGATCGGCGAGCGGCTGGCACGCGCGCTTGTCGGCCGCCGTGGCGTCGGCGGCCGCACCGGCGGCATCGCCCGCCGTCACCGTGAAGCCCGGCACGTCCCCCGGCACGAGCGCCGTCCGCTCCAGCGCCGTGCGCGCGGGCAGCACGGCCGGCGTGGTGGCGCCGGGCCCGGTGGAGGCCCCGGCCGTGTCGCCGCCGGACGATCCGCTGCAGGCCGTGACCAGCAACAGGGGCGCGAGCAGCGCGAACCCGGCGATCCTCTGGGGAATGTGCACGCGCGGAGCGTAGCAAGAGCGACGGGCCGTACCCCGCCGGGAAGGCAGGGTACGGCCCGTCGCCGCGTCACGATGCGCGTAGCGGTCGCTGGTCGGTCCGCGGCTGGGCACCGCGGGGTCGGTGCTGTGGTGCGGGAGGGTCAGCCGCCGAGCAGGCCGCCGGGCAGCGCGTTGGTGGCCACCGGGCCGGTCGGCAGGCTGTTGGTCGTCACGCCCTTGGCCACCGGCAGACCGCCGAGGAGGCCGCCGACCGGGTCCTTCTGGGCCTCCGGCAGCATGGAGCCACTTCCGGTGAGCACCGTCTTGGTGGACTCGGTGGCCGTGCTGAGGCCGGGCAGGGTGTCGGTGACCTGGCCGGTCGGCAGCTGGCCGGCGAGCTGGCCGACCGTGCCCAGGGCGTCGACGGCGGGGAGGGCGGCGGCCGAGGCGGAGCCGGCGGCAGCGGCGGCGAAGGCGACGCCGAGAGCGGCGGCACCAAGGGTCTTCATGGTTCGGGTCGTCATGGCTCCGGAACGTAGTCATGACATCACGAAGGGTGCAAGCGGGGAAAATATGTACGGGCGTGGCCGTAACCCGGGGGTCACGGCCACGCCCGAAGGTTTTCCGATCAGCCCTGCGGTGTGGCAGAACCGCTGGCCAGCGCCGGTGTGGCGGCGGCCTGCTGGAACAGCCACTCCGCCTTCAGCTCGGCGTATCCGGGCTTGATTACGTCATTGATCATCGCGAGACGTTCATCGAAAGGGATGAATGCTGATTTCATCGCATTGACCGTAAACCACTGCAGGTCATCGAGGGAGTACGCGAAAGCCTCGACCAGGTGCTCGAACTCACGGCTCATGCTCGTACCGCTCATCAGCCGGTTGTCGGTGTTCACCGTGACCCGGAAGTGCAGCCGGCGCAGCAGCCCGATGGGGTGCTCGGCGTATGAGGCGGCCGCCGCCGTCTGCAGGTTGGACGACGGGCACATCTCCAGCGGGATCCGCTTGTCGCGGACGTAGCTGGCGAGCGGGCCCAGCTTGACCGCACCGTCCTCGGCGACCTGGATGTCGTCGATGATGCGCACCCCGTGGCCGAGCCGGTCGGCGCCGCACCACTGCAGCGCCTGCCAGATCGACGGCAGCCCGAAGGCCTCACCGGCGTGGATCGTGAAGTGGTTGTTCTCCCGCTTGAGGTACTCGAAGGCGTCCAGGTGCCGGGTGGGCGGGAAGCCCGCCTCGGCGCCCGCGATGTCGAAGCCGACGACGCCGTGGTCCCGGTAGCGGTTGGCGAGTTCGGCGATCTCCAGCGAGCGGGCCGCGTGCCGCATCGCGGTCAGCAGCGCGCCGACGCGGATGCGGTTGCCGTCCTCACGGGCCCGGCGCTCGCCCTCACGGAAGCCCTCGTTGACCGCTTCGACGACCTCTTCGAGGGTCAGTCCGGCTTCGAGGTGCTGCTCGGGGGCGTAGCGGATCTCCGCGTACACGACACCGTCGGCCGCGAGGTCCTCGGCACACTCGGCGGCGACCCGCACCAGCGCCTCGCGGGTCTGCATGACCGCGCAGGTGTGGGCGAACGTCTCCAGGTACCGCTCCAGGGAGCCGGAGTCGGCGGCCTCGCGGAACCAGGTGCCGAGCTTGTCCGGATCGGACTCGGGGAGACCGGCGTAGCCGGATTCGCGGGCGAGATCGACGATCGTGCCGGGACGCAGCCCGCCGTCGAGGTGGTCATGGAGGAGCACCTTGGGCGCGCGACGGATCTGGTCCGGGGTCGGGGTGCTCGTTTTCTGGCTCTGCATTCACGAACGATACCGCCTACGCGCGTAGATCACCTCCCGGGGCGGATTATTTTCCGCACGGACATGTAGCGCACACCCCTCCGTCTGCCATCGTTGGGCCATGGCTTCGCAAGCATTAACGGCGCGGGATGCCCGGCTCGGCCGGCCGGTCGCGCCAGGACTCGTTCCCGCCCCGCGGCGCGAGACCGGAGAGACGGTCCGCGCCGTCGTCCTTGTCCTCCCCGGCGGTGACGCCACCAGCACCCGCCGCCGCTCCCCGCTGGCCGCCGCCCTCATGTGGCCGCTCGCCCGCCATCTGGTGCGCGAAGGCCGGGCCGACGGTCTCGCCGCCCATGTCGTCCACTACCGCTACCGCGGCTGGAACGGCGGCAACGCCCATCCGGCGGAGGACGCCGCATGGGCCGTCGGCGAGATCGTCCGCCGCTACGGCGACGTCCCGGTCTGCCTCGTCGGCATGGACATGGGCGCCCGCGCGGCGCTGCACGCCGCGGGCCACCCCGCCGTCAACTCCGTTGTGGCGCTGTCCCCTTGGCTGCCGCCCGGCGAGGAACCCGATCCGGTGAAACAGCTCATCGGCCGCCAGGTCCTCATAGCCCACGGCACCGACGACTTCGCCACCGATCCCGAACTCTCCTACCTCCTCGCGGAACGCGCCAAGAAGGTCAACCGCGACGTGTGCCGCTTCGAGGTCCACACCGACGGCCACACCCTCCACCAACACCGCGCCGAGATCTTCGCCCTCACCACCGACTTCACCCTGGGCGCCCTCCTCGACCGCCCCTTCGCCCGCCCCATCGCGGACGCACTGGCGGCACCACCACCGCTGGGCCTGCGAATGCCACTCGCCTCCGGCTTCGGCCAGTCCCTCCACCACTAGGGCCTGGCCCTGGGCCGCGGCCTACCGCGGCAGCAGCTGCCCCCGGCGCGACAGCAGGAACTTCTTGAACGCCGCCACCGGCGCCGTGTCCGGATGCCCGTCCAGCCACGCCACCCCGATGTACCGCACCGCGCGCGGCGCCGACACCGTCAGCTCGACCACCCCCGGCCGCGGCACCGCCGGCGGCGGCAACAGAGCCACGCCCAGCCCCGCCGCCACCAACCCGCGCAACGTCTCCGCCTCCTCGCCCTCGAACGCGAGGCGCGGTACGAAGCCCGCCTCGGCGCAGAGGTCGTCGGTGATCCGCCGCAGCCCGTAGCCCGGTTCGAGGGCGACGAACAGATCGCCCGCGGCCTCGTCCAGCCGGACCCGCTTACGGTTCGCCAGCCGGTGGTCGGCCGGGACCACCAGCCGCAGCCGCTGCTCGTCGAGCCGCCGGACCACCAGGTCCGGCGCGTCCGGCGGCGGCGACGTCAGGCACAGGTCCAGCTCGCCGGCGCGCAGCCGCTCCAGCATCGCCTCGGCGTAGTTCTGCACCAGCTGGAACTGCACGCGCGGATAGTCCGCGCGGAAGCCGCGCAACAGCGACGGGACGGTCTCGGACCCGAGCGTGTGCAGAAAGCCGAACGCCACCTTGCCCGTATGCGGATCGGCGTCCACCCGTACCGCCTCGGCGGACCGCTCCACCTCGCCGAGCGCCCGCTCCGCCGACGCCAGGAAGGTGTGACCCGCGCGGGTCAGCTGGACGTTGCGGCCCCGGCGGGCGAACAGCGCGACCCCCAGATCCTGCTCCAGCCGGACCATCGCACGGCTCAACGTCGACTGCGGCATCCCGAGTTGCTGCGCGGCGCGCGTCACGTGCTCGTGCCGCGCCACGGCGGCGAACTGGGCGAGGCGCGGCGCCAGCACCGCCGCCCAGGACTCGCCGTCCAGGTCCGCGACGGTCGGCGCCGCGACCGGCGGCCGGCCTGTTACGGAAGTGTCTTTTCCGTTGCGGGGCGATGACATCGACCCAGCTGACCTCTGCTCATGCGTCACAGCATCAATACTGCACTGTTTGTGCATTGGACGCATAAAACCGGCGGTCCTAGATTCATGGCATGCCTCCCGCCGATACGGAGGCGTCCGCCGCACTGCGCGCGGGCGCCTCTGCTCCGCCGTCCCCCGACACCACCGCCAAGCTCAGCCCCGGCAGCCCCGGGTACCGCCGCGCCAACTTCGCGCTCTTCGCCGCCGGTCTCGCCACGTTCGCGCTCCTGTACTCCACGCAGGCACTGCTCCCCGCGATCTCCGCCGACCTCGCGCTGACCCCCGCACAGGCGAGCCTCACGGTCACCGCCACCACCGCCGCCCTCGCCATCGCGCTGCTGCCGGTGAGCGCGCTCAGCGAGAAGTACGGCCGTACGGCGGTCATGACCGCCTCCGTCTTCAGCGCGGCTCTCCTGGCCCTCGTGATCCCGTTCGCCCCGGACCTCACCACGCTCGTCGTGCTGCGTGCCGTGCAGGGCGTGGCACTGGCCGGGCTCCCCGCGACCGCCATGGCGTACCTCGCCGAGGAGATCCACCCCAAGGCGGTGGCCTCCGCGATCGGCCTGTACGTGGCGGGCAACAGCATCGGCGGCATGAGCTCGCGGGTGTTCTCCGGAGCGGTCTCCCAGGCACTCGGCTGGCGCACCGCCCTCTTCGTCGTCGGCCTCGTCGCGCTCGCCTGCGCCGCCGCGTTCCGCGTGCTCATCCCGAAGGCCCGGCACTTCCAGCCCGGCCCGGTGAACCCGCGCGCCCTGTGGCGCACCATCACCGGCCACCTCGGCAACCCGCTGCTGCGTCGGCTCTACGCGATCGGCCTGCTCTTCATGGCCGTGTTCGGCGCGGTCTACACGGTGCTCGGGTATCGGCTGATGGCTGAGCCGTTCGGGCTCTCGCAGACCGCGGTCGGCCTGATCTTCCTCGTGTACCTGGTGGGAACGGCGGCCTCGGCGGGCTCCGGTGCGCTTCTTGGCCGGGTCGGCCGCCGGGGGTCGCTCTACGTCGCGGTGAGTCTGGCGGCGGCCGGCCTGCTGCTGACTCTGTCGACGTCGCTGGTTCTGGTGCTTGCCGGCCTCGTACTGATCACCGGTGGCTTCTTCACCGGCCACGCCGTGGCGTCGTCTTCCGTGAGCCGGACGGCGACGACGGGTCGGGCGCAGGCGTCGGCGCTGTACCTGACGGCGTACTACATAGGGAACAGCGTGGGCGGCACGGTGGGCGCTTCCGCTTTCAACGCGGCAGGGTGGGAGGGGACGGTGGCCCTCAGCCTTTCGGCGCTGGTTGGGGTGGCGGGGATCACCCTCTACGCCACGCGGCGCGCTGTGCTTACTGCTCGGGCCGGTGGTGGGTCGGGGGCCGGGCCTTCCGGTGCAGGGGTCCGAAATCGACTATTTACGGGCGTGGCCGCCCACAAATAGCTCGGCAGCATTTCGGACCCCTGCACCTCCAGCCCCGTCCCCCTCACGTCCAAGCCCCGGCGTCGGCTGAGCCCGGCATCTAGCCGACGGGGAACGATCCCGTCGCCAGCGTGATCCCGAACGGCGCGGGCAGCTCGATCGGATCGCCGAACTTCACGGCGTGGTGAGACCGGTAGACATCACCCTCCGGCTCGCTGAACAGGGTGACGGTCGGACCGCCAGGTGCCCAGGAGTCGATCAGCAGATACAGCGGCACCCCGGCGCACGCGTAGGCGGCGGGTTTGCTGATCCGATCATGACCCGGGTTGCTCGGCGAGGTGATCTCGGCGATGAGCCGGGCCTCACTCGCGGCGATGAAATGACCGGGCCTCTGCAGCGCCGCCTTCGGCACAACCGCCAGGTCAGGGATGAAGAGGCCCTTGCGCGACGGCACTGCGAGCCCCTGCGTTTGAAAGATGCCCCAGTCTCGGGGGATCACCCGATACAGCTCACGTTGCAGATCATCCGCAATGTTGTTGTGGTCATTGGCGCGCGGTGGTGCCACGGTGACGATCCCCTCGATGATCTCCACCGTGCAGCCCTCGGGTACGTCCGTCTCTTCCCAGATACGGACGAGGTCGTCCCAGCCGTAGCCGCTGTGCGACTCCGGCTCGACGTTGAGTGCGCTCATGGTGTGCTCCTCGTTCGGTACGTCACCGATCCCAGCATGCCGAACGGGATCGGTGGACGTCCACCGATCCCGTTCACCCAAACGAGGAAACCGCAGGCCAGGGCCTCATCAGCGGCGGCTGGGGTCGGCGGCCACCTGGGCCCAGACGAGTTTGCCGACGCCCTGGCGGGTGTTCACGCCCCAGCATCCGCGGGTGAGCTCCTGCACCAGCGCGAGGCCGCGCCCCCATTCGTCGTCCTCGGACGGCTGCCGCATCTCCGGCCGCTTCCCGTTCGCGTCATGCACCTCGATGCGCACGCCGCCGGGCAGACGGATGACCCGCGTCTCGACCCGTCGCCCCGGCACCCGTCCGTGCACCACGGCATTCGTCATCAGTTCGGAGATGACGAGCACAGCCGGTTCGGCGAGGCCTGCCAATCCCCAGTCGTTGAGCGTCTCCTCCAGCAGGTGCCGGGCTTGGCCGACCGAGCGGGGTGAGGACGGCCACCGCGTTGTCACCACGGAGGCCCCATCGCGAACTCCGCCCCTGGGCGGTACCTGTTGCATCGTCGTGCCTCCGTCATCCCGGAGCCGTTACTCTCGGCGAAGTCGTGCGTGCTCTATGTGAGCAACCGCATGCAAGCGTGGCACTCCCGGCGCTACGGTGATAGCGCTCCAGCGGAATTCTGCCGTCAACTTTTCGCGTGAACTTCGTTGTCCCACCAGGGATTTCACACCCCACGACGACATCTCCCGCTGTGGCGCAGAAGGTTCCTTGCACGCGCGGAACCTTCCCCCACACACTGGAACACTGCGCGGAGGAGAAGCAGATGATCACAGACGTGGAGGCGGCAACGCCCGCTCTCTGCCGCCTCCAGTTAGGCAGCGAACTGCGCCAACTGCGGCTGGCCGCCGGCCTCAAGGGTGCCCAAGTGGTCAAGAAGCTGATCTGGAGCCCCTCGAAGCTCACCCGGCTGGAAACCGGGGAGAATTCGTCTGTCGAGACCGCTGATGTGATGGCCCTCTGCGAGATCTACGGAGCTGATCCGGAGACCCGGGCTCGGCTGCAGGGCTACGCGGGCGTCACGAAGACGAAGAAGGATTGGTGGCTGACGCCGGAATACCGGCCGGTCATCCGGCCCGGCTTCAAGGCCTACCTCGATCTGGAGGCCACCGCCGCGGTACTCCAGAACTACGAAGCCGAATTCGTCCCTGGCCTGTTGCAGACCGAGGCATACGTCCACGCGATCTATCAGGCGGACGCGGCCCTCTCGGCCGATGACATCGATCGACTGGTCGCCATTCGGACGACCCGGCAGGAAGTTCTGCACCGTGCGAAGACACCGCTGAAGTTCACGGCGATCATCAACGAGGCCGTGCTGCGTCGCTGCGTCGGCGGAGCGACGGTCATGCGGGAGCAACTCACCCACATCGTGAACGTCACGGAGTCCCGGCCCAACGTACGGGTGCAGATCGTGCCGTTCCGGGCCGGGGTTCATTCGGGAATGAGCGGGTCGTTCTTCGTCCTGCACTTTCCTGAACGGCTCGCCCTGAAGCCGATGGCCTACATGGAGAACCTGACGGACGCGGTCGTCAAACGCAGCGACGGTGCCGTCGAGCGATACGCGGACGCGTTCTCCGAACTGCAAGCCCTTGCTCCGGGACCGCAGGAGTCCCTGAGCATGATCAAGGAAGCGATCAAGGAGCATTGATACAGATGACCACCAAGGCCGACACCCTCAACGATGCCGCCTGGTTCAAATCCAGCTACAGCGACAACCAGGGCGGCGCATGCGTCGAGGGCGCCCGCCTTCCGGACGGCTCGATGGCCGTCCGCGACTCCAAGGACCCGCACGGCCCCGCCCTGATCTTCACCGCCGACGCATGGCAGTCGTTCGCGTCCGCGACCCAAAACGGCGAGTTCCCCGCAGCTTAAGGAGCATTGATACCGATGATCATCAAGGCTGCGGCCCTGAGCGGCGCCGAGTGGTTCAAGTCGAGTTATAGCAATGACCATGGCGGCGACTGCGTCGAGGCCGCCCGCCTTCCGGACGGATCGATGGCCGTCCGCGACTCCAAGGACCCGCACGGGCCCGCCCTGGTCTTCACCGCCGACGCATGGCGGTCATTCGCGGCCGCAGTCGGGTACGGCGAGTTCCCCGACGCCTGAGTACGGACGGAGGGGGACGGGGGCGGAGGGGGTGGGGTTCGAAATGCTGCCGAGCTATTTGTGGGCCGCCAGGCCCGTAAATAGTCGATTTCGAACCCCACCCCCGGAGTCACCGGCCCCCGGCCCGCCCACGCACCCGCAGGTCAGGCGATCCGGTCCAAGACAATCGGCTTGGGCTCGAACGCCGCGCCCGGCGCCCCCACCAGCACCCCACCGTCCAGCGCGTCCAGCGCGTACGCGAACTTCTCCGGCGTGTCCGTGTGCAGCGTCATGAGGGGCTGGCCCGCCACGACGGAGTCGCCCGGCTTGGCGTGGAGCTCGACGCCCGCGCCGAGCTGGACCACGTCCTCCTTGCGCGCGCGCCCGGCGCCGAGGCGCCACGCCGCGATGCCGACGGCGTACGCGTCGAGGACTTCGAGGACGCCGCTCGTCGAGGCGTGCACGACGTGCTGTTCCCGCGCCACCGGCAACGTGGCGTCGGGGTCGCCGCCCTGGGCGGCGATCATGCGGCGCCAGACGTCCATCGCGGAGCCGTCCGCGAGGGCCTTTGCCGGGTCGGCGTCGGGCAGACCGGCCGCGTCGAGCATCTCGCGCGCCAGCGCCAGCGTGAGCTCGACGACGTCGGAAGGCCCACCGCCCGCCAACACCTCGACAGACTCCCGCACCTCCAGCGCGTTACCGGCCGTGAGGCCGAGCGGCGTGGACATGTCCGTCAGCAGCGCGACCGTGCGCACGCCGTGGTCCGTGCCGAGGCCGACCATCGTCGACGCCAGCTCGCGCGCGTCCTCGATCGTCTTCATGAAGGCGCCGGTGCCGACCTTCACGTCGAGCACGAGCGACCCCGTGCCCTCGGCGATCTTCTTCGACATGATCGAGGAGGCGATGAGCGGGATCGCCTCGACGGTGCCGGTGACGTCGCGCAGCGCGTAGAGCTTCTTGTCGGCGGGGGCGAGGCCGTCGCCCGCGGCGCAGATGACGGCGCCGGTGCCGCGCAGCACGTCGAGCATCTCGGCGTTGGTCAGCGACGCGCGCCAGCCCGGGATGGACTCCAGCTTGTCGAGGGTGCCGCCGGTGTGGCCGAGGCCGCGGCCGGACAGCTGCGGCACGGCCGCGCCGCAGGCGGCCACGAGCGGGGCCAGCGGCAGCGTGATCTTGTCGCCGACGCCACCGGTGGAGTGCTTGTCGGAGGTGGGGCGCGGGAGGGAGGAGAAGTCCATCCGCTCACCGGAGTTGATCATCGCGGCGGTCCAGCGGGCGATCTCGGCACGGTCCATGCCGTTGAGGAGGATCGCCATGGCGAGCGCGGACATCTGCTCGTCGGCCACGACACCGCGCGTGTACGCGTCGATGACCCAGTCGATCTGCTCGTCGCTGAGGCGGCCGCGGTCGCGCTTGGTGCGGATGACGGAAATGACGTCCATGACAGGGGTTTCCTTAGCGGTTCAGGTCTTCGGAGCCGAAGGCGTCCGGCAGGACTTCGCTCATCGGGACGACGCCGCGCGGCGTGTCGACGAGGAGGCCGGGGCCGCCGTTCTCCCACAGCAGCTGGCGGCACCGGCCGCACGGCATGAGGAGGTTGCCGCGCAGGTCCACGCAGGTGAAGGCGGTGAGCCGGCCGCCGCCGGAGGCGTGCAGCGCGGAGACGAGTCCGCATTCGGCGCAGAGCGCGACGCCGTAGGAAGCGTTCTCGACGTTGCAGCCGACGACGACACGGCCGTCGTCGACGAGGGCGGCGGCGCCGACCGGGAAGTGCGAGTACGGGGCGTAGGCCCGGGACATGATGTCCCGGGCCTGCTTCCGCAAGCCCTCCCAGTCGACGGAGTCGACGGCCCCGGAGCCGGCCTCGGCACCAGCACCGGCCTCGGCACCAGCACCCGCACCAACACCGGCACCGGCACCGGCACCGGCACCCGCAGGCTCGTCGAAGCCCTCGGCAGGAGGATGCGTCACTTGCCCTGGCCCTTCCGGTACGGCTGGCCGTCGGCCGCCGGCATCCGCAGTCGCTGCGAGGCGAGCGCGAGCACCAGCAGGGTGACGATGTACGGCGTGGCCCCGACGAGCTGGTCCGGGACCGTGTCGGTCAGGGAGTACCAGACGACCAGCAGCGCGGCGACGGCGCCGCCCACCACGGCCGGCAGGTACTTCTTCTGGTAGAGCCGCCAGGCGGCCAGCGCGGCCAGGCCGACCGCGAGGGCGAGCAGCAGGGCGTGCACGGTCTCGCCGCCGTTGCGGAGCTGGAGGCTGTCGGAGTAGCCGAACAGGCCCGCGCCCATGGCGAGCCCGCCGGGCCGCCAGTTACCGAAGATCATGGCGGCGAGGCCGATGTAGCCGCGGCCGCCGGTCTGGCCCTCGTTGTAGATGTGCGAGGGGACGATGGCGAGGAACGCGCCGCCGAGGCCGGCGAGACCGCCGGAGGCGATGACCGCCAGGTACTTGTACTTGTAGACGTTGACGCCCAGCGACTCGGCGGCGATCGGGTTCTCACCGCAGGAGCGCAGCCGCAGACCGAACGCGGTCCGCCACAGGACGAAGAACGTGGCCACGAAGAGCGCCGCGGCCAGGATGGTGAGCGACGACAGGTCCGTGACGAGGCCGCCGATGATCCCGGCGATGTCCGAGATCAGGAACCAGTGGTGGCCTTCGAGGGTGTGCATCCAGTCGGAGAGGCCGGGGACGGTGAACGACTTGATGTCGTCCATCGGCGGCGACTGCTTGGGGCTGCCACCCGCGGCCGCGGCCTTGCCCATGCTGAACCAGATCTTGGCCAGGTACTGGGTGGTACCCAGCGCCAGGATGTTGATCGCCACACCGGAGACGATGTGGTCGACGCCGAAGGTAACGGTCACGACGGCGTGGATCAGGCCGCCGGCCGCGCCACCGAGGATGCCGGCGAGGACGGCGAGCCACGGGTTGGTCTGCCAGCCCGCCCATGCTCCGAAGAACATGCCGAGCATCATCATGCCCTCGAGGCCGATGTTGACGACGCCGGCCCGCTCCGACCACAGGCCGCCGAGTCCGGCGAGGCCGATCGGCACGGCCATGGTCAGGGCGCCGGAGATCTGCCCGGAGGATGTCATGTCGTTGGCGCCGGTGATGGCGCGTACAGCGGAGATGAGGATCAGCGCGCCCGCGATGATCAGCAGCACACGGGAGAACGTGAGCTTGGCGCGGATCTTCGCCGCGGGGCTCTTGGCGGTCTTGCCGGGGGTAGCCGTGGCGCTCACGCTGCCGCCTCCTGCTTGGTGCGGGCCTGGGCGGCGAGTTCTTCGCCGACCTTCTGTTGCTGGCGTTTGATGCCGTAGCGGCGGACGACCTCGTAGGCGATGACGACGCAGAGCACGATGATGCCCTGCATGACGCCGACGATTTCCTTGTCGTAGTCCTCGAACTCCAGCTTGCTGGACGCGATTTCCAACCAGCCCCACAGCAGCGCGGCCAGCGCGATACCGATCGGGTGGTTCCGGCCGAGCAGCGCCACGGCGATGCCCGTGAAGCCGATACCGGCCGGGAACTCGGTGCTGAACTGGTGCGCGTCGTTGAGCAGCACCGGCATGCCGACAAGACCGGCGATGGCGCCCGAGAGCAGCATGCTGGTGATGATCATGCGCTTGACGTTGACCCCGCTGGCGCCGGCCGCGGACTCCGAGCGGCCGACCGTCCGCAGGTCGAAGCCGAAGCGGGTGCGGGAGAGGCCGAACCAGTAGAGGACGCCGACGAGGACGGCGATGACGATGAAGCCCCAGATCGTGCCGTCCGTGCCCATGTCGAACCCGAAGAAGTGCCCCGAGGAGGGGATTTCCTTGGTGGAGACCGAGTTGGTGTCCGCGTGCAGCTGGGCGAGCCGGCCGGGGATCATGAAGTAGCCGATCACCGCGGTGGCGATGGCGTTCAGCATGATCGTGGTGATGACCTCGCTGACCCCGCGGGTCACCTTGAGCACACCCGCGATGCCCGCCCACATCGCGCCGACGAGCATCGCGGTGAGGATGATCAGCGGGATCTGGATGACGGAGGGCAGGTTCACCGCGCCGCCGACGACGGCCGCGAAGAAGGCCGCGAGGCGGTACTGGCCGTCGACGCCGATGTTGAACAGGTTCATCCGGAAGCCGATGGCCACCGCGATGCCGGCGAGGTAGTACGGCGTCGCCTTGTTGAGGATGAAGACCTGGCTGTCGCTCGTCAGGCCCTTGTCGAACATCACGTTGAACGCGTGGAACGGTTCCTTGCCGGTGGCCAGGAGCACGAGCGCGGTGAGGACGAAGGCGGCGACGATCGCCAGTACGGGAGCGGCCAGGCCGAGGATCAGCCGATCCTTGTCGAACTTCTTCATCGGTCCTCTCCTTCGGCGTCCGTGTGCTCGAGGTGGCCGGAAGCGGCGCCGGTCATGGCGGAACCCAGCTCCTCAGGAGTGATCGTGGCGGGGTCGGCGTCCGCGACCAGGTGGCCGCGGTACATCACCCGCAGGGTGTCGGACAGGCCGATCAGTTCGTCCAGGTCGGCGGAGATCAGCAGCACGGCGAGGCCCTCGCGGCGGGCCTGCCGGATCTGGTCCCAGATCTGCGCCTGCGCGCCGACGTCCACACCGCGGGTCGGGTGCGCGGCGATCAGCAGCTTGGGCAGGTGGCTCATCTCGCGGCCGACGATCAGCTTCTGCTGGTTGCCGCCGGAGAGGGACGCCGCGGTGACCTCGATGCCGGGCGTACGGACGTCGTACTCCTTGACGATCCGTTCGGTGTCGCGGCGGGCCGCGGTCAGGTCCAGCAGCGCGCCGCGGCTGTTGGGCTTCTCGGTGACGTGGCCGAGGATGCGGTTCTCCCACAGCGTGCCTTCGAGGAGCAGGCCGTGCCGGTGGCGGTCCTCGGGGATGTACCCGATGCCGTCCTCGCGCCGCTTGCGGGTGGGGGCGGTGGAGATGTCGGCGCCGTCCAGGGTGATCACGCCGGCGTCGGGGGTCCGCATGCCCATGATGGCCTCGACCAGTTCGGCCTGGCCGTTGCCCTCGACCCCGGCGATGCCGAGCACTTCGCCCTTGTGGATCGTCAGGCTGACGTCGCCGAGCACGGTGCGCTCGATGCCCTCGGCGTCGACGGCGGCCAGCTTCAGCCCCTTGACGTCCAGCAGGACCTCGCTGGTCACCGTGGACTCGCGGGTCTCCGGCGACGGCAGTTCACTGCCGACCATGAGCTCGGCGAGCTGCTTGACGGTGACCGACTTCGGGTCGGCGTCGCCGACCGTCGTACCGCGGCGGATGACCGTGATCGCGTCGGCGACCGAGAGCACCTCGCCCAGCTTGTGCGAGATGAAGATGATCGTCAGGCCCTCGGACTTGAGCTCGCGGAGGTTGGCGAAGAGCGCCTCGACCTCCTGCGGCACGAGGACCGCGGTCGGCTCGTCCAGGATCAGGGTGCGGGCGCCGCGGTAGAGGACCTTGAGGATCTCCACGCGCTGCCGGTCGGCCACCCCGAGGTCCTCGACGAGGAGGTCGGGGCGGACGCCGAGGCCGTAGGCGTCGGAGAGCTCCTTGATCTTGGCGCGGGCCTTGCCGCCGATGCCGTGCAACTGCTCGGCGCCGAGAACGATGTTCTCCAGCACGGTGAGGTTGTCGGCCAGCATGAAGTGCTGGTGCACCATCCCGATGCCGAGCCGGATGGCGTCGGCCGGGGTGTGCAGGTCCGCCTTCTCGCCGTCGAGGGTGATGGTCCCCTCGTCGGGGCGCTGCATCCCGTAAAGGATCTTCATGAGGGTCGACTTGCCCGCGCCGTTCTCGCCGACCAGGGCGTGGACGGTGCCACGGAGCACGGTGATGTCGATGTCGCGGTTGGCGACGACGCCGGGGAAGCGTTTGGTGATGCCGCGGAGTTCGACGGCGGGGGGACTGCTGGACGCGTTGATGACGCACTCTCCTCGCGGGGCAGAGCGGAGCGATGGGGGTGAACGTATCGCGAGGATCGGACTCTACGCGCGTAGCGGCGCCAGATCCACAGTTGTCGCGGGATACATACGGCACGGTGGCCGCACAAGGCACGAGGCCCGGCAGGGAGCGTGACGTTCCCTGCCGGGCCTCGCGTCGGTGATCAGCTGGTCGGAGTCGTCCGGACCGTCAGCGTGCCGTCGGTGATCTTCTTCTTCGCGGCGTCGAGCTGGGCCTGGATGTCATCGATGTAGCCACCGGAGGTGGCCAGGCCGACGCCACCCGCCTTGAGGTTGTAGACGTGCGTGCCGGTCAGCGGCTTGCCGTCCTTGACGCTCTTGATGACGTCGTAGACCGAACCGTCGACGTTCTTGACGGCGGAGGTCAGGATCGCGGTCTTCCACTGCGCCAGGCCCTTGTCCTGGTACTGGTCGCCGTCGACGCCGATCGCCCAGGTGCCCTTCTTGCCCGCGACGGCCTCGATGGCGCCGGCGCCGGAGCTGCCCGCGGCCGCGTAGATCACGTCGATGCCGCGGTCGAGCATGCCCTTGGCCTTGGCCTTGCCCTCAGCCGGCTTCGCGAAGCCGGAGAAGTCGCCGCCCTGGGTGATGTACTCGATGTCGACCGAGACGTCGGGCTTGGTGTCCTTGACGCCCTGCTGGTAGCCGGCCGCGAACTTCTTGATCAGCGTGGTGTCCACGCCGCCGATGAAGCCGACCTTGTTGGTCTTGGTCTTCAGCGCCGCGGCGACACCCGCGAGGTAGGAGCTCTGCTCCTCGGTGAAGTTGATGCTGTCGATGTTCGCGCCCTCGACCACGGAGTCGACGATCGCGAAGGTCGTCTTCGGGAACTTCTTCGAGACGGCCTTCACCGAGTCGGCATAGGCGAAGCCGACACCGATGACCGGGTTGTAGCCCGCACCGGCGAGGTCGTTGAGCTTCTGCTCGCGGTCCGCCTCGGTGTCGGTGTTCTTGGCGGTGAGCTCCTTGCTGCCCAGGTTGAACTCGGCCTTGGCCTTGTCCAGTCCCTTGGCGGCGGAGTCGTTGAAGGAGTGGTCGCCTCGGCCGCCGACGTCGTAGGCGATACCGACGCCCTTGTCCTTGCTGTCGTCGGAGCTGCTGCTGCCACACGCGGTGGCGGTGAGGGCGAGGGCCGCGGACGCGACACCCGCAGCAACGATCTTGGTAACCCGGCGCACGAGGGTCCCCTTCATTCGAAAGCGCCCCGTCCGGCGCTGGCTAAGCGGGAGCTTAACGCGCGTAGATGTCAGGTAAAGGCTGAATGAAGACCTGTTATCGGATCGACGCATTTCGGCCAGGTGAACCACCCGTAAGCACCACGCCACCCACCGTCAGACCAGCAGCGCAGCCCCTGCGAGCAGCTCGGCGCCGATCACGACCGGGTCCTCGGCGTCCTGGGATTCACCCGGATGGACGCCGTGTCGCGCCGGCCCGTCGGCGGGTCGCAGACCGAGCCTGGCGAGCGCTCCCGGCACGTGCTCCAGGTACCAGGCGAAGTCCGCGCAGCCGAGGCTCTGACCGGTGTCCTCGACGGCGTGCGCGCCGCGGCTCAGCGTGATCGCCTCGCGCAGCAGCTCCGTCGACTCCACCTCGTTGACGACCGGCGGGACGACCCGCTGGTACCGGATCTCGCACTTCGCCCGGTACATGCCGGCCACCTGGTCGATCACCTCGTGCACCAGGTCGGGCGCGTCGTTCCAGGCCGCCAGGTCCAGGCAGCGGACGGTGCCCTCCAGCTCCGCGTGCTGCGGGATCACGTTGCAGGCGTGGCCGGCCTCGATGCGGTCCCACACGACCCGGACGCCGGAGCGCGGGTCCATCCGGCGGGCCAGCACGGCCGGCAGTTCGGTGGCCATCTTGGCGGTGGCCATCACCAGGTCGGTCGTCAGATGCGGGCGGGCGCTGTGGCCGCCCGCGCCGTCGAGCTTCAGGACCAGACGGCCGACGGCCGCGGTGATCGGGCCCTGCCGCAGACCGATCCGTCCGGCGTCGGTGTCCAGGTCGCCGTGCACGGCGAGGATCCGGCCGACGCCCTCCAGCACCTCCGCCTCGATGGCGCCGAGCGCTCCGCCCGGGGTCGCCTCCTCCGTCGGCTGCAGGATCAGCCGCACCGGGCGCGGCAGCCTGCCCTCGCGTTCCAGGGCGGCGAGCGCCAGAGCGGCGCCGAGCAGCACCGCGTCGATGTCGCTGTGCAGTGCCAGACGCGGACGGGCGGGGTCGGTGGCGCCGATGTCACAGACGATTCCGGTTCCGCCGGGCAGTACCCGCGGCCGTAGACCGTCCTGCTCCAGCCGGGCCAGAACGGCCGCGGCGGCGGCCTCGGCGTCGTGGGAGTCCGGCCGGCCCGTTGCGGGGCGGCGGCTCAAGTCCCGGCGGAACGCGATCAGTTCAGCGCGCAGCCCGGCGGGCAGCGCGCCGGATGGCACTGCGGGTGAGTCGTTCACCTCCGACAGCGTAGGCCCCATGGGAGATCCTCCAGCGTTGATCGAGAGAAATTCATTCCTGTTGAAGGAGAAGAAATCACCCGATCGGCGCATACCCAATCCCTCTGGGGGGTATCTCAGCCTCTTGGGCCTTCACCACCCATCCCATCCTCGCTCAACGATCCATCGATCGCGAGGCAACGGCTCCGGCGCAGGGGGTGTCCCGTGCCACACCGGGGTCCGGTGGCCCGGAGCGTAGGGGCCGGGCATCGCGGCCCACTGGATCCGCGGGGGGATCCGGGCCTGGACACAGCCCCCTAAGCGGTCGCGGTGACGGAGGTCAGGCCGTGCAGGTCCCTGGCGGTGCCGGTGATGCCGGAGAGGAAGCCCTGCGCGCGGGGTGAGGCGGTGTGGGTGAGCCAGCCGTCGTCGATGTCGCGGACGACGACCTTGACCCCGGTGCCGGCCAGCGCGAGCGGCAGCGTGTGGACGACCGTGGACGGGAAGCTGAGCACGGTGTGACCGATCGGCCCCCGGCGGGCGACCAGTTCCAGCGGCAGGTCGGGGCGGACGATCTCCAGCCCGGTCTGGACGGCGAGCCGGTGCAGCTTGGCCGTGTCCTCGCGGCGGTGCGCGAAGTAGCGGGTGGCGCCGTGGGATTCGGCGAGGGTGGCGACCGCGGCGAGGTAACGGTCGAGGTCGACGACCCCGGTCTCGACGAGGGACGTGCCGATGATGTCGGTGCCGGCGGTGATCCGCGGCGGCCCGAAGCGCGACCGCGTCCACGCGAACCGGTTGGCGCGCAGCGCCATCCCGGCCGGCGGTGTCGCGGGCATCGCGCTGAAGAGTTCGACGGTGCGGCGGCGGCCGGGGGTCAGCCGGCGGCGGGCGGCCGAGGCGAAGACCGCGAAAGCCGCGTCGACGGGCGACCGGCGGCCCGCGCGATGCCAGCGCACCAGACGGCCGCCCCTGCTCAGGATCTCGGTGAACTCCATGGTGGCGGTGCCGTCGTCGACCACGGTGATCTCCCGGGCCCGGCACAGCGGCAGGAGCACCTGCACCAGCCGGGAGAACGGATCACCGATGACGAGGTGGCGTACGCGCAGCAGCAGCGGCGCCAGGGTCATGGCGGTACGCAGCAGGCCGAGCCGGTTGCTGCGGGCCTCGAACCAGCGGACGGTGACGCCGTCGTCCCGGGCGAGCTCCGCCATGCGGCGCAGCTGCCCGCGGCTCATCGGGTCGCGGGGCGAGAGCACCACGACGGTGAGCGGGCCGGTGACCGGGCCGCCACCCGGGGCGGCCGGAGCCGCCCCGGGACGCGGCGCGGCGACCGCGGTCGGGGGGTGTATGTGCGACCACTCCAGGACGTTGAGGAGCTGGACAGGGGACTCGACCAGTGCGAGCGGTCCCCGGCCGGTTGCGGGCGCGGTCATCCCGTACTCCTCGTTCTCATGGTTCGCGTGGTGCGCGGTGCCCTCGGGTCATGGGGGCGTGCGCGGGGCCCGGCCGCTCGGGCCGGAGTGGCGCGGTCCGTCAGACGGAGGCGGTGGCGCGGTCCGAGCCCGACGCCTCGGCCTCGGCGACGACGCCGGGAACGCGGCGGAGCTTCTTCATCGGGCCGAGCTCGCCCTCGTAGACCTTCTTGACGCCGTCGCCGAGCGAGGTCTCGATGATGCGGATGTCGCGGACCAGGCGCTCCAGTCCCTGGGACTCCACGGAGGCGGCCTGGTCGGAGCCCCACATGGCGCGGTCGAGGGTGATGTGGCGCTCGATGAAGACCGCGCCGAGGGCGACGGCGGCCAGCGTCGTCTGGAGGCCGACCTCGTGGCCGGAGTAGCCGACGGGCACGTTCGGGTACTCGGCCTGCAGGGTGTTGATCATGCGCAGGTTGAGCTCTTCGTGCTTCGCCGGGTACGTGGACGTGGCGTGGCACATCACGATGTTGTCGCTGCCGAGCACCTCGACGGCGTGCCGGATCTGCTTCGGGGTGGACATCCCGGTGGAGAGGATGATCGTCCGGCCGGTGGCGCGCAGCGCGCGCAGCAGGTCGTCGTCGGTGAGGCAGGCGGACGCGACCTTGTGGGCCGGGAGGTCGAACTTCTCCAGGAACGCGACGGACTCGACGTCCCACGGGGACGCGAACCAGTCGATGCCGCGCTTGCGGCAGTAGTCGGAGATGGCGTTGTAGTCGTTCTCGTCGAACTCGACGCGGTGCCGGTAGTCGATGTACGTCATGCGGCCCCAGGGGGTGTCGCGCTCGATCTCCCACTGGTCGCGCGGGGTGCAGACCTCGGGGGTGCGCTTCTGGAACTTCACGGCGTCGCAGCCGGCCGCGACCGCGGCGTCGATGAGCGCGAAGGCGTTCTCCAGGTCACCGTTGTGGTTGATGCCGATCTCGCCGGTGACGTAGACGGGCTGTCCGGTGCCGATGTAGCGGGTGCCGACCGGACGGAGGTTCTTCGGGGTCAGGGGGGTGCTGGTCACTGGGAGAGATCCTTTGCGGAGAGAGGTGCTGAGGGGACTGCTGTGAGGGGTGCGTAAGGAGGGTCGGTAGGAGGGGCGGCCAGATTCGGGCCGAGAATCCACCCGGCGATCTCGCGGATCGCGCCGCGGCCGCCCGGGGTGGAGGTGATGGAGCGGGCCGAGGCCCGCACGACGTCGTGGGCGTTGGCCACGGCGACGGGCCAGCCGGCGAGCGCGAAGCAGGGCAGGTCGTTGACGTCGTTGCCGACGTACAGGACCCGCTCGGGGGCGATCGTCTGCTCCTCGCACCACTGCTTGAGGGCGAGGTCCTTGCGGGCGATGCCGTGGAGCACGGGCACCTGGAGCTTCCTGGCCCGTGCCGCGACGACCGGGTTGGTCTCCGAGGACAGGATCAGTACGGGGAGTCCGGCGCGGCGCAGTGCCGCGATGCCGAGCCCGTCGCCGCGGTGCACCGCGACGGTCTCCCGTCCCTGGGCGTCGACCAGCACCGTGTCGTCGGTCTGGGTGCCGTCGAAGTCGAGTACCACCGCGTCGATGTCGTCGAGGGTGGGGGTGGAGCCGGCGTCGAGGAGCGGCGCGAGAGCGCGGGCCCGGACGAGGTCGTCCGGCTCGTCGATCTCCAGGACGCGGGCCGGTTCGGTGCGGACCAGTGCGGTGCGGCCGAAGAACCGGTGGCCGGCGGCTCGGAAACCGGGGGCGCGCATGGCGTACGCGGCGCCGGTCTCCAACAGGTCCTGGGGGCGGTCCTGGCGGCGCGGGCGGGTGGCCTTGTCGTGGTTGACCCCCTGACCGCCGTCCTCGCCCTCACGCCAGACGAAGCCGTGGAAGGGGGCGACGGTGTGCGCGGTGTCGGCGCCGTCCTCGATGACGGCGGCGGCGACGCCGTCGACCTCCTCGCGGGTGAGGAAGGGGCTGGTGCACTGCACGAGCAGAACGACGTCGAGAACGCCGCCGCGCATCGCCTCGTAGGCGTCCATCGCGTGCAGGACGGCGGCCTCGCTGCTCGCCGTGTCGCCCGCGATGGCCGCGGGCCGCAGGACGACCTCGGCGCCGGCGGCGCGGGCCGCCTCGGCGATGGCGGGGTCGTCGGTGGACACGGCCACGTCGGTGACCAGCCGTGCCGCGAGGCATTCGCGCACCGCCCGGGTCACCAGCGGGACGCCGCCGACGGGCGCGAGGTTCTTGCCGGGGACGCCCTTGGAGCCGCCCCGGGCGGGGATGACGGCGAGGACGCGGGCGCCCGCGGGAACGGGAACGGGAGTGGGCGCGGACAGTGGGGTGGTCACGGGTGCTCCGGTCGGTCGGTTCGTCACAGCTGGCCCCAGCGGCGGATGACGGGCGCGACGCGCTGCACGCCCTGCCGGTAGGCGGTACGTGCGGAGTTGCGCGCGGCGTCCCGCAGCGCCCGGCGCAGGGCACTGGGCTCGCGCTCGGCGACCGCGCCGGGCAGCGGCTCGCCCTTGGCGTCGAGGCCGTGCCGGGCCAGCACGCCCGGCAGATAGCCGGGGGCGGTCAGCGGGGTGTAGTACGGCGCGGGCGGCGGCAGTTCGCCGGCCGCGACAAGGGTGGTGACGCGCTCACGCAGGGCCCCGAACGGGTCTTCCGAGGCCACGCCCTGGGCGGCGAGCCAGCCGGGGTCGGCCTGCGGGACATGGCCCTCGTCGAGCTGGTCCCAGGAGGCGAAGCAGCCCGAGCCGAGGAAGTGGTGGTTGCCGAGGGACTCACGGATGCCGAGGTCGGTGAGGACGGCGGTGGGGACGGAGCGGTGCAGGGACTCCAGGGCCGCGGTGGAGCTGACGGTCACCAGGAGGTCCGTGCGGTCCAGGACCTCGCCCATGTGCCCGTAGACCAGCCGCAGGTTGTCGGGCGGGCCGAGCTTGGCGACGAGCTTCTGGTACGGGTGCTCCTCGATGTGCGTGGTGTGCTCACCGGGCTTGCTGCGCAGCTTGACCAGCACCTCGCGCTCCGGGTGCCGCCGGGCGTGCTCCACCGCGCGGCGGGCCAGATAGGTGCGGTCCGTACGGCCTTCCGGCGCGGACGGCTGCACGGCGAAGGTGACGGTGAACGGCCGCTCGTCCGACGGCCGGTAGGGCGCGCCCTCCAGGAACGGCAGCGCGGTCTCGACGATGCCCGCGGTGTCCGCGCCGACACCCGCGTAGGTGTCGCGGAACCGCTGGGCGTCGTGCGCGCTGTTGGCCAGCACCACATCGGCGCCGGCCCGCAGCAGCAGGCCGTCGGCGAGCTTCTCGTAGACCACGCCGACGTATCCGGTGACGACCACCGGGCGGCGGGTGCTGCCCTCCCAGGCGCGGGCCAGACCGTGCAGCATGGCCTGGACGGTGCCGCCGACACAGGCGAGTACGACCACGTCGCAGCCGCCCTCGGCGTCCCGGCCGTGGCCGGCCTCGCTCAGGAACTCGGCGGCGGTGACCTCGCGCATCGACTCCGCGGGTATGCCGATCTCGGCGAGCTGGCGGCTCGTCGGAGTGGCCCGGCCACGGAGCAGACGGGCATCGAGCCGGACATCGGACGAAATACGGCGCGCTGTCAGCGCACCCCATTTCCAACGGGTGTCCGAATCGGCGAGAACGGTGATCCGCAACGGACCGGAAGAACTTTTCGGCACGACGCAGACGCTAGGAATCCGTTCCGAGCAGCGTTCCAACGTTGAGCCAACGGACGGTAAACAGCGTGCCGCGAATTGCCCAACCATGCTTAAGGGGCGGCTGCTTCATGGTCCCGACATGTGCCGTTCACCTGAGGGTCCGCGCAATGTCGGCCGCCGAGTCCGGTCGGCCCCTAACGTTCAGCAGGTGGTCAAGCTCTCCGTCATTGTGCCGTTTTACAACGTGCAGGCATTCGCACCCGACATGCTCCAAAGTCTTCGTGCGAACTCCCGCCCGGATTTCGAATTCATCCTGGTCGACGACCGTTCGACGGATGACACCCCGAAAATCCTGGAGCGGGCGACACGCACCCTTCCCGGCTCCGTTCTCGTGGCGCGCGAGACCAATGGCGGCCTGGCCACCGCCCGCAACACCGGAATCGACGCGGCGCGCGGCGAGTTCCTCACCTTCCTCGACGGCGACGACTGGCTGGCCCCCGGCTATCTGTCGCAGCTGCTCGCGGCCATCGAGGAGCTCGGTACCGACTTCGTCCGTACCGACCATGTGCAGTGCACCGACCGGGTCCGCGTCATCACTCATGTGCCGCACGGCCGGCGCGGGGTGGTGCTGAACCCGCGCGAGGCGATCCTGCCCGCCGCGCGGCCGACCTCCGTCGACTATCCCTTCGCCTGGGCCGGGATCTACCACCGCCGGCTCGCCGACGCGGGGCTGCTGCACTTCCCCGACGGGCTGCGGACCGCCGAGGACCGGCCGTGGATCTGGCGGCTGCACCGGGAGGCGGCGTCCTTCGCGGTGGTGGGCCTGCTCGGGGTCTTCTACCGGCGCGGCATCGCCACCTCGCTCACCCAGATCGGCGACGTACGGCAGCTGGACTTCATCCGCTCCTTCGACCAGGTGCTCGCGGAGACCGCCGCCGACCGGGACGCGGACCGCTTCCTGCCGAAGGCGGTACGGACCTACTGCGCGATCATCGCCCACCACCTCAACTCCATCGAACGCTTCGAACCGCAGGTCGCACGCCAGTTGAAGACGATGAGCGCCGCCGCCCTGAAGCGGATGCCGCAGGACATCCTCATGGAGGCGCTGGACTCGATGGGTGTCGACCGCAGTGTCCCGCTCCGCCGCCTGCGAAGGCGGCTCACCTCCTCGACCGGGACGGTGGCCGCCTGATGGCCCGCGCACGCACCCAGATCCATGTGGCGTCGACGCTGTACGGCGCCGCCACCATCGCGGCGGCCCTGGACGCCGGGCTGTTCGGCCCCGCGGACCGGCGGCTGCTGCTGATCAGCAACAACTCCGCCGTTCCGGAGACCACGCCCGCCGTCGACGAGGCCCCCGGCTTCGGGGCGCTGCGCGGCCGGTTCGACCGGGTGCTGTCGTGGAACGAGACCATCGCGCCGATGCACCCCAGCGACTGGACGCCGCGTCCGGAGGACGTCCCCATGTGGGAGCGGTATCTGCGGATGCTGTGGGACCTCGGTGACGACGATGTGGAACTGATCGTCGAGTCGATCCAGGTCAAACCCGCCGCCGCGCTGGTCCGGCTCTTCCCGGCCGCGCCGATCGAGGTCTACGCGGACGGCCTCATGTCGTACGGCCCGACCCGCGACAAGCTCGAACCGCTGGTGACCACCCGCATCAACCAGTTGCTCCACCTCGACCTGGTGACCGGACTGCGGCCGCTGCTGCTGACCGAGTACGGCATCGAACCGCGGATCGTGCCCGCCGCGGAGTTCACCAAGGTGCTGGCGGAACTCGCCGACGCGAGCGACGGGCCGGACGAGGCCGAGCTGTCCGCGGTCCCCGAGGACGCGGCGCTGCTGCTCGGCCAGTACCTGTCCGCGCTGGGGATCCTCACGGCCGTCGAGGAGGAGGAGCTGCACCTGCGGATGCTGCGCGGCGCGGCGGCCCTCGGGCACCGGCGGATCGTCTTCAAGCCGCACCCCATCGCCCCCGCGCACTGGTCGGAGCCGCTGGAGCGGGAGGCGGCCGCGCTCGGTGTGGAGCTGACGGTGCTGGACTCCCCCGTGCTGGCCGAGGTGCTGTACCAGCGGGCCCGTCCGGCGCTGGTGGTCGGCTGCTACTCGACGGCGCTGCTCACCGCCTCGGCGTTCTACGGGATCCCGGTGGCGCGGACCGGTACGGAGATGCTGCTGGAGCGGCTGTCGCCGTACCAGAACAGCAATCGCGTCCCGGTCACCATCGTCGACTCCCTGCTGCCCGATCTCGACGACGCCGAAGCCGTCCGCACCTGGTCCCCGCCGGCCCCCGAACGGATCGCCGGGGACCTCACGCCGCTGCTGCGCGCCGTCGGGTTCTGCATGCGGGCCGAGCTGTACCCGGAGTTGCGCGAGGAGACCGTCTCCTATCTGTCGAAGGAGCTGAACGCCCGTACCTGGCGGTACTTCAAGCGCCGCCGGCTCGCTTCGCTGGCCCTGCCGGGCGTGGTCCCTGCCCAGCTGGCGTTCCTGCCCCGCAATCCCCTGCTCCGTCGCGTCGCCCGCCGCGCACGCGCCTTGAAGAAGGCTGCCATCGGATGAGTCTCCAGCTCCAGCAGGTCACCGCTCAGGACCCGGCACCGGATGCCGCACCGGACGCGGTGGTGGCCGCCGCACCGCGGCCCGGCCGGCTGCGGGCGCTCGACGGGCTGCGGCTCGTGGCCGCGCTCATGGTGTGCCTCTACCACTACGCGGGGCGCGGCGGCGATGCCTGGAAGGCCTGGGGGCAGACGCCCGCGCTGGTCTTCCCCGAGCTGTCGAAGGTGGCCGTCTACGGGCCGCTCGGCGTCCAGATCTTCTTCGTGATCAGCGGGTTCGTCATCTGCATGAGCGGCTGGGGGCGCACCCTCAAGGGCTTCGCGGTCTCCCGGGCGACCCGGCTGTACCCGGCCTACTGGGCGGCCGTCCTGCTGGTCACCGCCGTCTTCGCACTGCCCGGTGTGGTCTGGAAGACCGTCTCGCCGAGCGATCTGCTCACCAACATGACGATGCTGCAGATGCCGGTCGGGGCCGACCGGGTGCTCGGTGTGTGCTGGACCCTGTGGGCGGAGCTGCGGTTCTATCTGCTCTTCGCGCTGGCCGTCGTGTGGCCGGGCGCCACCCGCCGCCGGGTGCTGGCGTTCTGCGGGCTGTGGACGATGGGCGCGGTGCTCGCGGACGCGTCGGGCGAGGCGTTCCTCAAGACCGTGCTGATGCCGGAGTACGCGCCGTTCTTCATCGGCGGCATCGGAATCTATCTGGTCCACCGCTTCGGCAACGACCCGCTGTCCTGGGGTGTCGTCGGGGTCGGCTGGCTGTTCGGCCAGCACTACGCGGTCAAGGGGCTGATCCCGAACGCGCATGCCGCGCACGTCTTCCAGCACCGCTCCGAATCGGTGATCATCCTCATCGTGACCCTCGGCTTCGCGGCGGTGGCGGCGGTCACCCTGCTGCCCCGGGTCGCGGGCGTCGACTGGCGCTGGCTGACGACGGCGGGAATCCTGACCTATCCCTTCTATCTGGTCCATGAACACCTGGGCTGGGTCGTCATCTTCCAACTGCACCAGCGCCTGCACATGCCGTCGTACGCAGTGCTGCCGCTCACCGCCGGGTCGATGCTGGTGCTGGCGTGGCTGTTGCACCGGTTCGTGGAACGCCCGCTGGCCCCCCGGCTCAAGCGCTTTCTGACGATGGTCCCGAAAGCTCCCGTCCGCTGACCGAACCTTGACCGTTTTCTCAAATCCCCATGAAGCAAAGGGTCTTGGCGTCCGGAACCCGTCGGTACGCTCTGTCCGCATGGCACCCAACAGCGCCCACGACGTGGACGTACTCATCGCCGGAGCAGGCCCCACCGGTCTGGCGCTCGCGGTCGACCTGGCCCGCCGGGGGATATCCGCCCGCCTCGTCGAACAGTCGGACCGGCTCTTCCCGGGCTCGCGCGGCAAGGGCTTGCAGCCGCGCACCCTGGAGGTCCTCGACGACCTCGGCGTGATCGACGCCGTCCTCGCGTCCGGTGGCCCGTACCCGCTGATGATGGGCTGGCAGGACGACCGGCGGCTCGGTGAGTGGGACCTGCTGGAGCGCTTCGCGCCGACGCCGCAGGCCCCGTACGGCGAGGTATGGATGCTCACCCAGTGGCGCACCCAGGAGATCCTCCACGAGCGGCTGCGGGAACTCGGCGGCGGCGTCGAGTTCGGGACCGCGCTCACCGGCATCACCCAGGACGCCGACGGGGTCGACGCGGCACTGTCCCTTCCCGACGGCACGGCCGGCACCGTCCGGGCCCACTTCCTGGTCGCCGCCGACGGCGGACGAGGCACCGGCCGCCGGGCGCTCGGCGTCGGGATGACCGGCGAGGCCATCGACCCGGACCCGATCCTGATCGCCGATCTGCTCCTCGGCGGCATCGACCGCGACCACTGGCACGTCTGGCCCAAGGCGGAGGGCGGCACCGTCATGCTCTGCCCGCTGGCCGGCACCGACCACTTCCAGCTGCTCGCCCAGTACACGGACACCGGCAGCGAGCCGGACGGCACCGTCGAGGGGATCCGCGAGCTCATCGGGGCCCGGACGCCGATCGGCGCCGAGCAGGTCCACGAGGTGCTCTGGTCGTCCGCCTTCCACCCCAGCGCGGCCATGGCCGACCGCTTCCGCGTCGGCCGGGTGTTCCTCGCCGGCGACGCCGCGCACATCCACTCACCGGCCGGCGGGCAGGGCCTGAACACCGGCGTCCAGGACGCGTACAACCTGGGCTGGAAGCTCGGCCAGGTACTGCGGCACGGTGCGGGACCCGAGCTCCTCGACAGCTACGAGGAGGAGCGGCTGCCGATCGCCGCCGACGTCCTGGGCCTCAGCACCCGGCTGCACGGTGCGACCCGCGACGGCGACGACACCGCCGCCCGGCAGCGCGGCACCGACACTCACGGCCTGGAGCTGAACTACCGGGGTGGGCCGCTCACCCGGGAACTCCGGCCCGCAGCGCTACCCGGGGGAACGCTGCCTGACACGGCGCCGCGCGCGGGCGACCGGGCCCCGGACGCGCCGCTGGCCGGCGGCGGCCGGCTCTTCGACCTGTTCCGCGGCCCGCACTTCACCCTGCTCGCCCTGGGGACCGCCCAGCTGCCGCCGGACCCGGGGGCGTGGGCGGGCCCGGGGGCGTGGACGGGCCCGGGGGCGGATCCGGGCCTGGTGCACGCGCACCGGATCGACGACGCCCCGGAGCACGGCGCGAACAGCGCGTACGCGGTCTACGGCGACGGGCTGTTCGTCGTCCGCCCCGACGGTTACCTCGGCCTGGCCACGGAGGATCCGGCCGATGTGGCCGGGTACCTTGCCCGCTTCACCGGCTGACCCTGCGGTGAAATGGGTCACGATCCACCATAAAGGTGAGTTTGCCCCTGTACAGCGGGCGAAAGGCCCCCGCATCCTGGGCAGCTGCGGGGGGCTTCTCATCGGCGGACGACAGGACTGGCAATGGCGGAGATCGCAGCGGCGCGTACCGGTACCGGCGGGCCCCAGGAGGGCCGGAAGATCGTCGAGCACATCGTCGGCTGGACGCTCTGCATCGTCGTGGCGATGCTGATCACGCAGCTCCACCTGCTCTGACCGGCGGCCTCCGACCTCCAGGGCCCGCCTGCTCAGAACGCGTCGGTCGGGACGTACGTCCCCCACACCTCGCGCAGCGCGTTGCAGACCTCCCCGACCGTGGCCCGCGCGCGCAGCGCGTCCTTCATCGGGTACAGGACGTTGTCCGTGCCCTGGGCCGCCTTCTGCAGCGCCGCGAGCGCGGTGTCGACGGCGCCCTGGTCCCGGGTGGCGCGCAGCGTCGCCAGCCGCGCGGCCTGCTGGGCCTCGATGGCCGGGTCGACGCGCAGCGGGTCGTACGGGTCCTCCTCGTCGAGCTGGAAGCGGTTCATACCGACCACCACGCGTTCGCCCGCGTCCTGCTCCAGGGCGATGCGGTACGCGCTGCGCTCGATCTCGCCCTTCTGGAAGCCGTGCTCGATCGCGTTGACGGCGCCGCCCAGGTCCTCGACCTTCCGCATCAGGTCCAGCGCGAGGGCCTCGACCTCGTCGGTCATCGTCTCGACCACGTAGGAGCCCGCGAACGGGTCGACGGTCGCGGTCACATCGGTCTCGTAGGCGAGCACCTGCTGGGTGCGCAGCGCCAGCCGGGCCGACTTGTCGGTGGGCAGCGCGATGGCCTCGTCGAAGGAGTTGGTGTGCAGCGACTGCGTGCCGCCGAGCACCGCGGCGAGGCCCTGGATGGCGACGCGGACGAGGTTGACCTCGGGCTGCTGCGCGGTGAGCTGCACGCCTGCGGTCTGGGTGTGGAAGCGCAGCATCTGCGATTTGGGGTTCTTCGCGCCGAACTCGTCCCGCATCACCCGCGCCCAGATCCGGCGGGCGGCGCGGAACTTCGCGACCTCTTCGAGGATGGTCGTGCGCGAGACGAAGAAGAACGACAGGCGGGGCGCGAAGTCGTCCACGTCCATGCCCGCGGCGACGGCGGTGCGGACGTACTCGATGCCGTCGGCGAGCGTGAAGGCGATCTCCTGCGCGGGCGAGGCGCCGGCCTCGGCCATGTGGTAGCCGGAGATCGAGATCGTGTTCCACTTCGGGATCTCGGTGCGGCAGTACTTGAAGATGTCGGCGATCAGCCGCAGCGACGGCTTCGGCGGGAAGATGTACGTGCCGCGCGCGATGTACTCCTTGAGCACGTCGTTCTGGATGGTGCCGGTCAGCCGGTCGGCCGGGACGCCCTGCTCCTCGCCGACGAGCTGGTACATCAGCAGCAGAAGCGCGGCGGGTGCGTTGATCGTCATCGACGTGGACACCTTGTCCAGCGGGATGTTCCCGAAGAGCACCTTCATGTCGTCGACGGAGTCGATGGCGACGCCGACCTTGCCCACCTCGCCGCTGGAGATCCTGGCGTCGGAGTCGTGGCCCATCTGTGTCGGCAGGTCGAAGGCGACGGACAGGCCCATCGTGCCGTTGGCGATCAGCTGCTGGTAGCGGGCGTTGGATTCGACCGCCGTGCCGAATCCGGCGTACTGCCGCATGGTCCAGGGCCGGCCGGTGTACATCGACGGGTAGACGCCGCGGGTGAACGGGTACTCCCCCGGCTCGCCGAGCTTCTCCGCGGGATCCCAGCCGTCGAGTGCCTCAGGCCCGTAGACCGGCTCGATGGGCAGTCCACTCTCGGTGGACCGGGCGGTGTCCGTCTCGCGCGCCATGGTTCACGCCTCCGCATCGCTGTCGCGTTACTGGTGGGTAATATCCTGTCTCCGGCACGGACTGTAGTTGCGGGCGTGCGAGCCGTGGAGGGGCCCGCGCTGGGAGCTTCCTCACAGTCTTGTCTCTCCGATGTCACGAAACAGTCTTGCTCCGGATCCGTGCAACTGCACGGGCGGGTTGAGTGTCTAGCCGGGTAACTGCAGATTCTGGGGGGCAAAGGGTGACTGTCTTGCGTACGAAGAGAACTCCGATAGCGATCGTGGTGGCCGCTCTGGCGGCAGCGGCTCTGGTGGGCTGTGGCCCGCAGGACAAGCCCACCTCGGGCGCCAAGCCGACGCCTGCCGCGTCGACCACCGCGAGTCCCACCGACTCCGCGAGCCCGAGTGACTCACCCTCACCCTCGGCGTCGAGCTCGACCACGGCCTCCGCCACCCCCAGCGCTTCCGCGACCACGTCCAAGCCCCCGGTCGTGCCCGCCGTCATGAAGCAGGGCTCCACCGGCGCGCAGGTCCGTGAGCTGCAGGCCCGGCTGGGCCAGCTCAACCTGTTCAGCCGTACGCCCACCGGCACCTACGGCTCGGTCACCGCGAACGCCGTGAACGACTTCCAGGAGCGTTACGGCCTGCCGATGACCGGCAGCGTCTCCGCGCAGACCTGGACCAAGCTGCGCGGCGTGACCAAGCAGCCGACGCACGCGGCGATGTACCCGCCCACCACCCAGCCGGCCAGCGCCAAGCTCGACCCGCGCTGCATGACCGGCCGTGTGCTCTGCATCAGCAAGACCAGCCGGTCACTGTCCTGGGTGATCAACGGCAAGGTGCAGACCACGATGGACGTGCGCTTCGGCTCCCAGTACACCCCGACCCGCGAGGGCCAGTTCAAGGTGGACTTCAAGAGCCGTGACCACGTCTCGACGATCTACCACTCGTCCATGCCGTACGCGATGTTCTTCAGTGGCGGCCAGGCCGTGCACTACTCGTCCGACTTCGCGGCCCGCGGTTACGCCGGCGCCTCCCACGGCTGTGTGAACGTGCGCGACAAGGCCGCCATCGCCTCCCTCTTCGACCAGGTCAAGGCCGGCGACAAGGTCGTCGTCTACTGGTGACCCCGGGCCGGCCTGACGTGAGGTCCGAGAACAGGACCTAACGGCCGCTGTCCACGACGGGCTCTGTTCCGGATATCCGGGACAGGGCCCGTCGGCATGCCAGGAGCAGTTTCTCGTCGGCGCACACATCGAGGGTGCCGTAGTGGTCGCCCTCGTTGTTGTGCCGACGGACGGCCGCCAGTTCGTCGCGCAGCAGCGGGGCGGCGCCGGCCGCGGCGGGACCTATCCCGGCGAGGCAGCCGGCGATGACCGTGCGGGTGTGCACGTTCTCCGCCCAGGCGGACCGCAGGACGGGCAGCACAGGACCGGCGTCGCCGGAGACCCGCCACAGCGCGACCGCCGCGTCCACCCGCATCCACACCGCGGGGTCCGCGAGCAGCTCCCGCAGCCGCGGCGCCGCACCGGCCGCCGCGGGGCCCAGCTCGCCGAGCGCCTCGGCCGCCGAGCGCCGGGTGTGCGGGCTGTCGCTGTTCAGGTGCGCGAGCAGCACCGGCAGGACCGCGGTGTTCCGCTCGATCGCCCAGAGCGCGGACGCGGCCTCCAGGGCGATACAGGAGCCGGGATCGGCCACCAGCGCGCGCAGATCGGGCAGCGCGTCGCGGGCGGCGTCACCGAACCGGGCGAGCGCGCGGATCGCCGAACACAGCAGCCAGTCCCGGCGGGCCTTCGGCGCCCCGCGCAGAATCCGCAGCACCTCGGGGAACGCCTCGGCGGCCGCGATCGCGGCCACTCCCCTGAGCAGCGGCTCCGCCTGGTCGTACGCCTCCTCGTCGTTCAGCGTCACCTCGGCGAGCCTGCGGCGCAGCAGGGGTGCGAGCGGGACCGCCGCCGCGCCCAGGTGCTCGATGGCGAACCCCAGGTCCTGGGGTATGTCCGGCCGGTCCAGGGCCGAGGCCAGCGCGGGCAGCGCCCGCGGGTCGCCCAGCCGGGCGAGGGTCTTGACCATGCCGCCGAGGCTCGGCCGCCCCTGCGACCACTCCTGGACCCAGCTCCCGGGATCCGCCGCGACCGCCTCGGCGAGGGCGTCGGCTGCGGGTGCGGACAGTTCGTACAGGTTCTCCAGCACCGAGGCGGCGCCGTCGCGCAGCCGCTCCTCGGGGTCGGCGAGCTGCTGCCCGAGCAGGACGACCAGCTCCTCGTACGGTCCGCGCCAGCCGCGCACCAGGCCGCCGCTCATCCACACGGCGTCGATCCGCCGGCCCCAGTCCGGGCTGCGCAACTGGTCGATGACGAGCGCGATGCGGTCGGCGACCCGGTCGTCGAGCGCGGTGTGCAGCGTACGGAGCAGGTCGGCGGCCCAGGGCGCGGAGCGGCCGGCCTCGGCCCGCTCGCGCAGCTCCCGCAGATGGCCGACGAAGGTGGCGGGCACCTGGCGCTCGGCGGACACCTCCAGGGGGGACCGGCTGCCCGCCTCCTCGCCGCGCACCGCGCGGAGCAGGGCGACGGCGGTCGGCACGATGTCCGCCGGCAGTCGTTCGGGCGCGCAGCGGGCGAGTTGGGCGAGCGCGGCCAGCCGCAGGCCCGGGTCCGCGGAGAGCGATCGGCTGTCGGACGAGCGGTCGGCGGGGCCGTCGGCGCGGTTGCCGGCGAGCCGGGCCAGCCAGTCGGCGGCCTCGGCGGCCGGGCCGCCCGGGCGCAGCGCGAGGGTGCCGACGGCCTCGACGAGGGCCAGCCGGGTCTCCGTGTCCCGCTCCACCGGCAGCCGGTCGCGCAGGACGTCGAGTATCCGCGCGGTCTCCCCGTGCAGCGCGCCGAGCGCCACCGGGACCGCGCGCCGTACATCGGGATCGGGGTCCGCGACGAGCTCGGTGAAAACTTCCGCCTGGGCCCGTACGGCGGTGACGGCCATCGCGTAGTTGGCCCGCCAGGCGGCCGCCTCCGCGTCTTCGGAGGCCGCGGCCTCTTCGGCGTCCAGCAGTCCGAGGATGTCCTCGTCGTCCAGGGCGTCCGTCGCATCGCCGGACCCGTCGGAACCGGTGCCGGGAGCGTTTCCGGAACCGTCCCCCAGCGCGCTCCACGAACCTCCCGCGACCGGGCCCCCGGCCTCGATCACGATCTCGTCCAGGTACTCCTCCGCGACCTCGTCGCCGCCCCCGATGCTGGTCAGCAGGAGCACGATCCGGCCCCGGTCCCGCACCGCCGGATCCGCCACCAGCTCGAAGAGAAAGGGGATGCAGGCGAGCGTCGAGTCGTACACATCGCCCTGGTGATGAACGGCCCCGTACATCGCGTCGAGGGCGGCCTCCCGCTCCCCCGCGTCCGCCGAGGCCAGCCCCCGCAGAAGTTCGGGGACCTCCTCCGCCGATCCGTAGGCATGCCCCATAGCCGCCCAGTCGATCTCGTACAGTCCTGCCAACATGGCGTACCTCCCCCGGTTTTGCTCTCCCAACCGAGTCTGCACCACGGCACCGACATTCGGCCGGGAGTTATCGGCCGACCGCCAGGACCCGCCACCGGCCGCCGCGGACCGCCACCAGCCACTTCCGGCCACCGCCATGGAACACCCGGCGGGCGCGGCCGGGTAGGGGGAATGCACCCGGCCGCGCCCTGGGCGCGGACCCACCCGGCACGGGGAGCACCGGGGTCCGCCGGGCCGATGACCAGTCGACCCATTACTTAAAGCGTCAACCAGCTGGAAAGTGTCACCGGACGCTTCCGGGCCCGCAGGTCAGACGGTCCGGAGAGCCGGGAATACGGTCGCCGGCGAACCGGCAGAACCTAGTCGTTCCGGCCGTCGCCCTTGGTGTGACCGCCGCTCGTGCCACCGGACTTGCCGCCGTCAGCGTTTCCGGCACCGCCGGATCCGGCCACGTAGGCGGCGGCCAGCACCCGCGCGCAGTATTTCGGTACGTCCCGTTTGCTGCCCGCCGCCGCCACGAGCCGGTCGGACGACGCGCCGTCCAGCCGGCCGCCCGCCTTGATGTAGGCGCGGCACAACTCCACGTTCTGCCGGTCGCGTTCCCCGTGCGTCCCCTGCGGTGCGAGCGAGTGGGCGGACGGCGGCGGCGTCGCGGACGGGTTCGCGGGCGAGGCCGGCCGGCCGGGGGACGGCGTCGCCCCGTGCCCCGGTTCCGATGACGCGCCCTTTCCGTGCGGTGCGTCGGCCGTCCCGCCGGTGAGCGGCGAGGACCCGCCGTCCGGGCCCGCGGTGCCGGAGCCGTCCGGCGTGGCGGAGCTCGGGGCGCCGCTGCGCACCGGCGCGGAACCGACGTTGTCGGCGTCGAACGGCAGCGGCAGGATGCCGGGGCTCGCGGCGAGCACCGCGGCGCACAGGGCCATGGCGACCACCAGCGCGCCGACCGACGCCTTCAGCGACTTCGGCGCTCCGGCCACCTTCCCCCGACCTTCGGCCGGGGGTGCCCCCAGCCGCCCGGCCCTGGCGGTCAGTGCCGTGCCCGGTGCGGTGACCGGCCGGCCCAGCCGGACCACCGACAGGAAATCGGCATCCCCTGAACCCTGCTCGGGACCGGCGCCGGAACCGTCCCGGGGGCCGGCCTTCGGAGCCGCGTCGAAGCTCGTCAGGAAGGCGGCGACCGCCGCCTCCTCGCGCTCCGGATCGGCCGCCGCCGGCGCGGCGGCTGCCGCCAGCAGCCGGGCCAGGCGGGCCGCCCCGGCACCGCCGGACATGACGGACTCGCCGCGCAGGAGCCGCTCCGCGGCGTCCTCGTCGAGCCAGTCGTCGTCACGATGTCCGTCGCATCGCCGGTTTTCCGTCATCTCATATCCTCAAAGCGTCTTCGCCGCCGAAAACGTCACACCCGCGGTGCGGCTCTCGTCGTCCAGCAGTTCGGCGAGCCGGCGCAGCCCCCGGTGGGTGGCCATCCGCACGGACCCCGCGCGCTTGCCCAGCACCTGCGCCGCGCTGCTGGAGTCCAGCCCCATGACGACCCTCAGCAGGACCGCCTCGGCCTGTTCGCGCGGCAGCGTCGCGATGGCCGCGAGCGCGCGGTCGGTGGCCACCGCGTCCAGGGCCTCGCCCGCGGTGTCCGTGTGCGCCGGCATGTGCAGCAGGGCGTCGACGCCGGCCGCGGTGACCGGCCGCCGGCTGCGTGCCCGCAGGTGGTCCAGTGCCCGGTTGCGGGCGATCCGGGCCGCCCAGCCGCGCACCGCGTCGCCGTCACCGGTGAAGCCCGGCAGGTCGCGGGCGATCTGCAGCCACGCCTCCGACGCCACGTCCTCGGCCTCCGCCGGTCCGACCAGGGTCCTCACGTACTGCAGCAGTTGTGGCTGCACCGCCCGGTACAGCACCCGGAACGCGGCGTCGTCGCCCTCCTGCGCGGCACTGACCGCGGTCCCCAGATCCACCGCTCGCTCCACCCCCTCGAACACCGGCACCATCCTGCCCCATTGCCGCGGTGACACTTCCGGCGCCCGCGACGCTGTAATAGACGGCGGCCGGGGACGCTCCTGTGGGGGGAGGCGGCCCCCGGCCGTCCCAGCTCGTGCCCCCACACCGATGGAGCCCACCGATGCCCCTGGCCCGTCTCCCCGACGGCCTTCCGCCCGGCCGGTTCCTGCCCGGTGACTCCCCCGGGTTGTGGCTCTCCTACGAACCCGTCGTCGCTCCCGGCCGGCTCTGGGCCCGCTTCCAGGCGCAGCAGGACGAGACGGGCTGGTGCCCGGTCCTCATGGCCTGGCCGTGCGCGACGGGCCGCGGCCACCGCACCGAGGACATCGACGGCGTGGACGTCGAAGCAACGATGACTGATTCCTGGCGGTCGTACCAGGATTTGCGCTCATTGCGGCCGCCGCATCCCGCGATCGACGAGGTCTGGCCCGAGGACGTCGCCCTGCTCCTCGACGACCCGGGCCCGCCGTTCACCCGCTGGCCCGGCCTCGCCCGCACCTCCCCCGCGCACCAGGGGCCCCCGCCGGACGCGGTCGCCCGCCAGACGGTGGGTCAGATGCTGCACTACTTCACCACCCGCTTCATCGCGCACATCGCGCTGGTCCCGACCCGCCGCAGCGCCGATGTCCCGGCCCTCCTCGGGTGGGAGTCCGACGCGCCGGCCCTGGAGTTCTCCGCGCTGCTGCGCACCTGGGAGACCCGGTTCGGCGCCCGCGTCATCGGCTTCGAGGGCTCCTCCGTCTTCCTCTCCGTCGCGTCCCCGCCGCTGACGTCGGAGCACGCCGCCCATGTCGCCCTCGAACACGTCCTCACCGGCGCCTCCCACCTCAACGACGGCACCTTCCCCTTCCCCGACTACGCCGAGGCGCTGCGCGGGGAGCGGCTGTGGTCCTTCTGGTGGGACTGACCACAACACTGGGGCCGACCGCACCACCTGTGGCCGGACCGTCCGTCAGCCCACCTTGTCGGCCAGAGCTGTGAAGGCCGGCCAGGAGAGGGGCGGCGTCCCGGGGTACCAGAGCTTCTGCGCCAGCGCGTTCAGCGGCAGCCGGATGCCCCGCGCCACCTCGTCCTGCGACTGCGCGTCCGCCTGGTCGCACCAGACGGCGAACCGGCCGCCGAGCACCCGGTCGGGCGTCGCCAGCGAGGCGGCCACCGGGCTGGTGCCGCGCAGGACGGCGGGGGTCCACTCCTTGTAGATGCGCTCGCCCGTCGGATAGGTGAAGTCGTTCGGCTCGCCGAGCACGTAGTAGAGGTACTCGTCGTTGAGGTTGACGACCTTGCGGCCGGCTTTGAGGTATTCCTCCGGCTCGCGGGCGCCCAGTTCCTTCCCCGTCCAGTACTCGACCTCGCGGTCGCGGTCGGGCACGGCGCGCGGGGTGGAGAGGAATCCGTCGTTCCACGCCTTGGTCCGCTTGCCGAACTTCTTCGCCACCGCCTCGCGGTCGTTGAGCCAGCGGGTCGTCGCCTCCGCGACGGTCCCGCCGGGCGGGACGAGCTGCGGATACGAGCTCTCCGGGTCGCTGACGACCAGCGCCTGGTACTCGTCGCCGCCCAGGTGCCAGTAGGGGCCGGGGAAGAGTGGCGCGAACTCACGGGTCAGATCGTCGACCATGCGGGCCGAGGCGGCCTTCGAGATGTCGATCGCCCCGGGCAGCGCCCGGCCGGAGGCGTTGACCAGCTGAAGGTCCGGGTGGGCCCTGATGACGGCGCCGAGGTGCCCGGGGCTGTCGATCTCCGGGATGACGGTGACGTGGCGCTGCGCGGCGAGGTCGATGATCGCCCTGAGGTCCGCCTTGCTGAGATGGTCCCGCGACACGATCTCCGGGTGGCTGCTGCTCTCGATGCGGAAGCCCTGGTCATCGCTGAAGTGCAGATGCAGCTGGTTGAGCTTGAGGTCGCCGAGCTGCCGGATCCGGTCCTCGATCCAGTCGCGTGCGAAGGGCTTCCGCGCGATGTCGAGGAGCAGGCCGCGCTGCGGCCGGTCCGGGGCGTCCTTGATGACGCCTTCGGGCAACCCGGTGCCGGCGCGCAGCGTCTGCAGGAGGGTGCGGGTGCCGTAGAACGCCCCCGCGTCGGTGGGCGCGTCGATGGTGACCTGCCCGTTCCGTGCGGTGAGGACGTACGACTCGTTCACGTTCGCGGCGTTCTTCGTGGTGCCGGCGCCGGGACCGTCGATCCGCAGCGTGATGTCTCCCGTTCCGGCCGGCCCGTCCCCGTCGCTCCTGTCGTCGTCGAACCCGAAGGGGACCTGCAGCTGTCCGGCGAGCAGCCGCGCCTCGTCCTCGACGGCGCTGCCGCGCCCGGCGCGCACCCGGGTCCCCGGACCGAGGTGGAAGACGCCGGATCCGGCCGGCCGGAAATCCCGTACGGAGGGGATGACCGGCAGTGTCCGGGTGGCCGGTGCCTCGTTGGGTGTGCCGACGGCCGGTGTGAGTACGGCGAGCGACAACGCCAGCCCTGTCCAGATTTTCCCCATACCGGACGTTATGGCAGACCATCCCCGTTCCGTCGTCCACTTCGTGACATATTTCGATCCCGTACGGGTGAAATCCACTCATCCGTCGGACGGAGTCGAACATGCCCCACTAACGTGTACCGCTTCCCCGCTTTTCCGACAGGAGTTCAGCGCTGTTCCCCGACACTCCGGCCCAGGGGCCCGTCCCCGCCGCCGGGCTCTCCCGGCTCAACGAGGCCCCCTTCGGCGCGGCGGAAGCCGCCCTGCGCGACTGCTGCGGAAGCCACCGCTGGGCCCGGAGGATGGCCCTGCACCGCCCGTACCCGGATCTTGACGCCCTACTCGCGGCGGCCGACGAGGCGGCGTACGACCTCACCCCCGGCGACCTCTCCGAGGCGCTGGCCTGCGAGGCCGCCACCCCGCTGCCGCACCGCGGCGGCCTGGCCGCGCACACCGCGCTGAGCGCCGCGCAGGCCGCGTACGAGAACAAGTTCGGCAATGTCTTCGTCATCGCCCTCAAGGGCGACGACCCGGCCAGCCTCCTCAACCAGGTCCTGACCGGAATCCGCGCCCGGCTCGCGAACGACGAGGACGAGGAACGGGTCGTCACCGCCGACGAGCTGCGACGCATCACCCGGGCGCGGCTCGCCCGGCTGGTCTCGGAACGATCGAACGCACAGACCACGGCGGAACTGCACCGCTAGCTCCGGGGAACAACACCTCCGCAGGCGTCTCCACCCGTACGCCCACCGGCCTTTGGCCCGCACATCCGGTCGCCCGTTCATTCGTAGGTTCCCCCAGACGTTCACCCAGTCGTGCGGGATCAATCACACCTGGCCTACCCGGGCATACGGAGCCGACAACGCGTCGCTACGATGGCCAGGGCCGGTGGACCGTACCCGGCCGGGCCCGTCCGACACCGAAGCCGGCTGGCCCCAAACCGCTCCCGGAGGGTTTTCCGTGCCGGCAGGAACGCTGTACCGCGGCCGGGAAGGCATGTGGTCATGGGTGGCTCATCGAGTCACCGGTGTCCTCATTTTCTTCTTCCTGTTCGTCCATGTCCTCGACACCGCACTCGTGCGGGTCTCCCCCGAGGACTACGACAAGGTCGTCGCGACCTATAAGACCTGGCCTGTCAGCCTGCTGGAGTACGGCCTCGTCGCGGCCATCCTCTTCCACGCTCTCAACGGGCTCCGCATCATCGCCGTCGACTTCTGGTCCAAGGGCCCGAAGTACCAGAAGCAGATGCTGTGGTCCGTCCTCGGCATCTGGATCCTGATGATGGTCCTGGCCATCTACCCGGTTCTCGGGCACGCCGCACGCATTCTGTTCGGGAGCTGAGAATGTCTACTGACTCCGTGGAGCTCAGCTCCTCCAGTGCCTCGTTCAGCCCGGAGAACCCGGCGCCGTTCATCGAGGCCCCGCGCGCCCGTACCAAGCGCACTCCGCGTGCCACCCGCACCAACTTCGAGCTGTACGGCTGGCTGTTCATGCGCCTGTCCGGTGTCGTGCTCGTCGTCCTGGTGCTGGGCCACCTGCTGATCCAGCTGGTCCTCGACGGCGGCGTGACCAAGGTCGGCTTCGCCTTCGTGGCCGGCCGCTGGGCCTCGCCGTTCTGGCAGGGCTGGGACCTGGTCATGCTGTGGCTGGCCATGCTGCACGGCGGCAACGGTCTGCGCACCGTCATCAACGACTACGCCGAGCAGGCGAACACCCGGTTCTGGCTGAAGACGCTGCTGTTCACCGCAACGGCGTTCACGATCGTGCTCGGCACGCTGGTGATCTTCACCTTCGACCCGAACATCCGCTAGGCCAGGGACGGACAGGGAAACAACCCCATGCAGATCCACAAGTACGACACCGTCATCGTCGGCGCCGGCGGCGCCGGAATGCGCGCGGCCATCGAGTCGACGAAGCGCAGCCGCACCGCCGTGCTGACGAAGCTCTACCCGACCCGCTCCCACACCGGCGCCGCCCAGGGCGGCATGGCCGCCGCCCTCGCGAACGTCGAGGAGGACAACTGGGAGTGGCACACCTTCGACACGGTCAAGGGTGGCGACTACCTGGTCGACCAGGACGCCGCCGAGATCCTGGCGAAGGAGGCCATCGACGCGGTCCTCGACCTCGAGAGGATGGGCCTGCCCTTCAACCGGACGCCCGAGGGCAAGATCGACCAGCGCCGGTTCGGCGGGCACACCCGCAGCCACGGCGAGGCCGCCGTGCGCCGCGCCTGCTACGCGTCGGACCGCACCGGCCACATGATCCTCCAGACGCTGTACCAGAACTGCGTCAAGGAGGGTGTGGAGTTCTTCAACGAGTTCTACGTCCTGGACCTGCTCCTCGCCGAGGTCGACGGGGTCCAGCGGACCGCCGGCGTCGTCGCGTACGAGCTGGCCACCGGCGAGATCCACATCTTCCAGGCGAAGGCCGTCATCTTCGCCTCCGGCGGCACCGGCAAGTTCTTCAAGGTGACCTCCAACGCGCACACCCTGACCGGTGACGGCCAGGCCGTCGCGTACCGGCGCGGGCTGCCGCTGGAGGACATGGAGTTCTTCCAGTTCCACCCGACGGGCATCTGGCGGATGGGCATCCTCCTCACCGAGGGCGCCCGCGGCGAGGGCGGCATCCTCCGCAACAAGGACGGTGAGCGCTTCATGGAGAAGTACGCGCCCGTCATGAAGGACCTCGCCTCCCGCGACGTCGTCTCGCGCTCCATCTACACCGAGATCCGTGAGGGCCGCGGCTGCGGTCCCGAGGGCGACCACGTCTACCTCGACCTCACGCACCTCCCGCCGGAGCAGCTGGACGCCAAGCTGCCCGACATCACCGAGTTCGCGCGGACGTACCTCGGCATCGAGCCCTACACGGACCCGATCCCGATCCAGCCGACCGCGCACTACGCCATGGGCGGCATCCCCACCAACGTCCAGGGCGAGGTGCTGAGCGACAACACCACCGTCGTCCCGGGCCTCTACGCCGCCGGCGAGGTCGCCTGCGTCTCGGTGCACGGCGCCAACCGCCTCGGCACCAACTCGCTGCTCGACATCAACGTCTTCGGGCGCAGGTCCGGCATCGCGGCCGCCGAGTACGCGGCGACCACGGACCACATCGAGCTGCCGGAGGACCCGGCCTCCCGGGTCGTCGCCCAGGTCGAGGGCCTGCGCAACAACACCGGCACCGAGCGGGTCGCGGACATCCGCAAGGAACTGCAGGAGTGCATGGACACCAACGTGATGGTGTTCCGTACCGAGCAGACGATCAAGACGGCCGTCGAGACGATCGGCGCCCTGCGCGAGCGCTACAAGAACGTGTCCGTCCAGGACAAGGGCAAGCGCTTCAACACCGACCTGCTGGAAGCCATCGAGCTGGGCAACCTGCTCGACCTGGCCGAGGTCATGGCCGTGTCCGCGCTGGCGCGCAAGGAGTCCCGCGGCGGTCACTACCGCGAGGACTACCCCAACCGCGACGACGTCAACTTCCAGCGGCACACCATGGCGTACCGCGAGACGGACTCCGCCGGCAACGAGTCGATCCGTCTCGACTACAAGCCGGTCGTGGTGACCCGCTACCAGCCGATGGAGCGTAAGTACTGATGAGCACCCCGACGCTCGACAAGTCCTCCGGACACTCGGAGGCCCTGGACGCCGCCGAGGCCGCCGCAGGTCACCTGATCACGGTCACGATGCGGATCCGCCGGTTCAACCCGGAGGTCTCCGACGCGGTCGAATGGGTCGACTACCAGTTCCCGATCGATCCCAAGGAGCGCGTCCTGGACGCCCTCCACAAGATCAAGTGGGAGCTGGACGGCACGCTGACGTTCCGGCGCTCCTGCGCCCACGGCATCTGCGGTTCCGACGCCATGCGCATCAACGGCCGCAACCGGCTGGCGTGCAAGACGCTGATCAAGGACCTCAACCCGGAGAAGCCGATCACGGTCGAGCCCATCAAGGGCCTGACGGTCCTGAAGGACCTGATCGTCGACATGGACCCGTTCTTCCAGGCCTACCGCGACGTCATGCCCTTCCTGATCACCAAGGGCAACGAGCCGACGCGCGAGCGCCTGCAGTCCGCCGAGGACCGCGAGCGCTTCGACGACACCACCAAGTGCATCCTGTGCGCCGCGTGCACGTCGTCCTGCCCGGTGTTCTGGAACGACGGCCAGTACTTCGGCCCGGCCGCGATCGTCAACGCGCACCGCTTCATCTTCGACTCGCGCGACGAGGGCGGTGAGCAGCGGTTGGAGATCCTGAACGACAAGGACGGCGTCTGGCGCTGCCGCACGACGTTCAACTGCACCGACGCATGCCCCCGCGGCATCGAGGTCACGAAGGCCATCCAGGAAGTGAAGCGCGCGCTCATCACGCGCCGCTTCTAGGACGTCCCGCAACTGAGGGCCCTCTCCGCCACGGCGGACGGGGCCCTCAGCCGTTCCCGCCGGCGGTTACTCCCACTCCCAGCGCAGGGCCTGGAAACCGGGCTGCGGGTCCTCGACGGAGAACAGCGCCCGGCCCGACGCGCTGATCCAGACCGGTTCGACCGCGGGCAGCGGCCCGCCCGCCGTGGTGCCGACACAGCGGTGGCTGCGGAACGGCACGGCGTCCGGATGGAACTGCACTTCGAGCGTGTAGAGCCGGATGGGCACCGGAAAGCCGCGCCCGCACTCGGTGGTGCGGGCGCCCACCGTCGGCATGCGGTACGTGTACTCGACGACCTCGGTCTCGCCCTTGGCGAGCACCCGGTCCAGCAGCAGTTCGGCGACGACCAGCGGTACCGAGCTGTCGATGCGGACCCGGCCGGGGCGGGCGTTGCGCACCCCGGTGAGGACGGGTAGCTCCCGTTCCGGGTCATCGCCACGGGTGATGATCATGCAACGGTCCACCCGTTCCTGCTCGGCCCGCAGGACCAGGGTCGTCGTCCAGGTCGCCTCACAGCCGTTCGCGTCGATCTCGTAGCGGTCGTGCACCGCCAGCCGGGCGAGCCCGTCGTCGGCGGAGCCCATCTCGCCGAGCAGTCCCGGCAGGCTCTCGTACTCCTGCCAGAGCCGGGCGGCGTCGAGGTTGGCTGGCGGGCGGTTGACCCAGCGGCCGCGCGGGCGTTGCGGGCCGAGCAGGGAGACCAGGGAGTCGGAGGGGAGGGCGAGCAGCTCTTCCAGCAGGCGTACGGCCTGCCGGGACTGGGGGCGCTCGGGCCGGCTGCGGCCGCGGCGCCAGTAACTGAGCGTGGTGACGCTCACCTGGACGCCCCGGGTGTCGAGCCGGTGCCGGATACGTTCCATGCTGAGTCCGCTGGCCCGGACGGCGGCGTCGAGGGCGGCTTCGAAGGGGCCGGTGCGGAGCGCATCGGCGATTTCTGGAGGCAGCGGTCTATAGGTCACAGGGGGTGGTCATCCGTCCTGCGTGCCGGGTGTGGGGGAGGCACATGTTAGCGACCGGCCGGGAAACGGCCGGTGACGCGCATCACGCTGTGAACAGTCTTACCCAAAGATTTAGCGTTCACAGAGGTTGCACAGCTTGTGGGCCAGGCTTTAACGAGTTGTTGTAACTCCCGCAATTAAACAGAGTTGGGAGTTCGTTGCCCCGGGTCACCAGGCGCCGCCATGCTCCCTGGCCATGAAACGATCTGTACTCGCCAGCACCCTCACCCTCGCGGTCAGCGGGCTCCTGATAGCCGGGGCGGGCACCCCCGCCAGCGCCGCGAAGAACCCCCGGCCCATCCCGCCGAAGGCGAGCGAAGCTCAGGCACTGCGCGACGCGAACTCCGCCGTCGCGGCCCACCCGCAGTTGGTCAAGGCCGGCGCTCACGACGTGTTCACGTCACGCGACGTGACCGTCGACGCCGACGGCTCGCGCCACGTGCACCTCGACCGCACCTACCAGGGCCTGCCGGTCCTGGGCGGCGACGTCGTCGTCCACTCGGCTCCGGACGGAACCGCGCGCGACGCCTCGCTGACCCTGGCGGCGCCGCTGAACCTGTCGGTCACGCCGAAGATCACCGCCAAGCAGGCCATCGCCACGGCGGCCAAGAAGTTCAAGGGCGTCAAGCACGGCAGCACGGCCAAGCTGGTCGTCGACGCCACCACGGCCACCCCGACGCTGGTCTGGCAGGTCGTCACCAACGGCACCGCCCCCGACCAGTCGCCGAGCCACCTGCACGTCCTGGTGAACGCGCAGACCGGCGCCGCCGGCCAGTCGTGGAACAGCTTCATCAGCACGGCCGTCGCGGGCCAGAACCCGGCGACCGCCCCCGCCACGACCGTCGCGGGCGCCGCCGCCTCCGGCACCGGTCACGGCTACCAGGTCGGCGACGTCACGCTGGGCACCAGCAGCGTCAGCGGCGGCTACCAGCTGCTGGACCCGACCCGCGGTAACGGGGAGACGCGGGACGCCCAGAACAAGACGACGACCAACGACTCGCCGCCGGCCGGCTGGGGCGCCGCGTTCACCGACACCGACAACGTCTGGGGCGACGGCACCCTCACCAACCGCGCCACCGTCGCCGTCGACGCCCACTACGGCATCCAGGCCACGTGGGACTACTACAAGAACGTGCACGGCCGCAACGGCATCAAGAACGACGGCGTCGGCGCCCGCTCCTTCGTCCACTACGGCGTCAACTACGGCAACGCCGGCTGGGACGACGACAGCTTCTCGATGATCTACGGCGACGGCGCGGTGGGCGACAAGCCGTTCACCGAGCTGGACGTGGCCGGCCACGAGATGAGCCACGGCGTCACCGCCGCGACCGCCGGCCTGAACTACTTCGGCGACGCGGGCGGCCTCAACGAGTCCACCAGCGACATCTTCGGCACCCTGGTCGAGTTCAACGCCAACAGCCCGGCGGACAAGCCCGACTACCTCATCGGCGAGAAGATCAGCTCCACGCCGCTGCGGTACATGGACGACCCGAAGAAGGACGGCGTCTCGCAGTCCTGCTGGACCACCGGCACCAAGAACCTCGACCCGCACTACTCGTCGGGCGTCGGCAACCACTTCTTCTACCTGCTGGCCGTCGGCTCCGGCTCCTCCACGTACGGCAACAGCCCGACCTGCGGCGGCGCTCCGGCCGTCACCGGCATCGGCAACGCCGACACGGGCAAGATCTGGTACCGCGCGCTCTCCACGTACATGACGGCCGCCACCGACTACCCGGGCGCCCGCACCGCGAGCATCAAGGCCGCCAAGGACCTCTTCGGCGGCAGCAGCGCCCAGTGCGCCGCGGTCGAGAAGGCCTGGACGGCAGCCGCCGTCGCCGCGACCTCCACCACCTGCGGCGGCACCGGCACCACCCCGCCGCCGGACGGCACCAACCTGCTGGCCAACCCGGGCTTCGAGTCCGGTGCGACCACCTGGGCCCAGACCAGCGGCGTCATCACCAATGAGACCGGCGCCACCCCGCACGCCGGTTCGTACTACGCCTGGCTCAACGGCTACGGCACCACCCACACCGACACCCTGTCCCAGTCGGTGACCATCCCGGCCAGCGCCGCCGCCCCGAAGCTCAGCTTCTGGCTCGGCATCACCACCAAGGAGACCGGCTCCACGGTCTACGACACCCTCAAGGCCCAGGTCGTCTCCGGCACCACGACGACCACCCTGGCGACGTACTCCAACGTCACCCCGAGCGGCTACGTCCAGCGCACCCTCGACCTGTCCGCCTTCAAGGGCAAGACGGTCACCATCAAGTTCCTGGGCGCCGAGGACTCCTCCGCGGCCACCAGCTTCCTGATCGACGACACCGCCGTCACCAACGGCTGACCCACCTGCCCCCCACGGGGTGGCGGCCCGGACGGAACGGCATAGGCCTTCCGCCCGGGCCGCCGCCGTTTCCGCTTCCGGCAGCCGGACGGGCACCTGACGAACGGCGCGTTCAGTGCTCCGGGTTGTTCTCCGCCCGGTCGGCGAAGACCTCGCGGGCGGCGGCGATGCCGTTGAGGGCGGCGGGGAAGCCCGCGTAGCCGGCCATCTGGGTGATGATCTCGACGGTTTCGTCCTCGGTGCCGCCGACGTTGAGGAAGCCGTGGATGTGGACGTGGAGTTGCGGGGCGGCGTTGCCCAGGGCGGTGCACATGGCGACGCTGGCGAGCTCGCGGGACTTGAGGTCGAGGCCGGTGCGGGAGTAGATGTCGCCGAAGCTGTACTCGATCAGGTATCGGGCCAGGTCGGGGGCGATGTCCTGGAGCGAGGCGACGACGGCTTCGCCGGCGTGGCCGTCGATGCGGGCCAGCGCTTCCAGGCCGCGCTCGTAGCGGGTGGTGCCCGGCTCGCTGGGGGTGGCCGGTGCGACGGGGCCGGCGGCCGGGTCGTCCGACTCCTTGCGCGCGGCGAACGCCTCGCGGGCGACCGTGAGGGCGTTGAGGGCGGCCGGGAAGCCCGCGTAGACGCTGGCGTGGATGAACGTCTCCACGATCTCCCGCCGGCTGATGCCGACGTTGAGCGCGCCGTCGATGTGGAAGCGCAGCTGCGGAGCCCCGTTGCCCATCGCGGCGAGGGCCGAGATGGTGGCCAGCTGGCGCTGCGGGAGCGTCAGGCCGGGGCGGGAGATGATGTCGCCGTAGCCGAACTCGACGGTGAACCGGGCCAGGTCGGGGGCGATGTCGGCGAGGCTGTCGAGCACGGCGGGCCGCTCGGTGCCGGCGATCTGCTGCAGTACGGCGAGGCCGCGCGCGTAGCGCTCGGAAGGGGCGTCGGCGGCGGCGGTGTTCTTGTCTGTGGTGGCCATGGCATCGAACGTACGGGTTGGAGTGGGCTCTAACGCAAGCTCTGCACGTCCTCCGCCGCCAACAGGATCCGGCGCAACAGGTCGGACAGCGTGCGGCGTTCGCCGGCGTCGAGCGCGCCGAGCAGCCGGTACTCCTCGTGACCGAGCACGTCCATCGAACCGAGCCAGGTCGCCCGGCCCTCCTCGGTCAGTTCGATGTCGACCCGGCGGCGGTCCGTGGCGGAGGGGGTGCGGCGGACGAAGCCGCGGTGGGCGAGCGTGTCGAGCCGTCCGGTGACGGAGGCGGGCGCCATGTCCAGGTCGCTGGCGAGCTCGGAGGGGCTGGCCTTGCCGCCGCGGCCCGCGAGCGCGTGCAGGGTCTCGAACTCGTGCCGCTGGAGGTCATAGTCGGCGAGCGACTGGTCCCGGAAACGGCGCAGATGGTGGGCGATCATCTTCATCCGGGTGACCGCGCCCTCGATGTCGGGGTCGAGGTCGGGGAGGACGGGCAGCCAGCGCTCGACGTGCTCGTCGGTCCGGTCCCGGTCTCCACTGCGACCGCTGCCGCCGCCGGCGTCACTAGGGCTCATGTCGTCACTCTACGCCCGTTCCGTCGGCATCGAATTATTCGTTGACGAAAGGTTCGGTACCGAAATACATTCTCCGCGTGACCCAACCACCCACGCACCCCCTCCGCCTGCACGCCTTCCGGCTGCTCTTCATCGGCCGCACCCTGTCCGCCCTCGGCGACGCCGTCGTCCCCGCCGCGCTGGCCATCGCCATCACCCGGGCGACCGACGGATCGGCCACCGCGCTCGCCGTCGTCCTCGGCTGCTCGATGGTCCCGAAGTTGCTCCTGCTCCCCCTCGGCGGCGTGTTCGGCGACCGCTTCGACGTCCGCAAGGTCGCGCTGACCACCGACCTCGTCCGGTGCGCCGCCCAGCTCTTCGTCGGCGCCGAACTCATCGGCAGCGACCCGCAGCTGCTGCACATAGCCGCCGCCGAAGTGGTCGGCGGCATCGCCTCCGCGTTCGCCATGCCGACCGCGTCGCCGCTGATCACCGGCACCACCGAAGGACCGGAACGGCAGAAGGCCAACTCCCTGATGGCCGCCGCGCGCAACGCCGCCTTCTTCGGCGGGCCCGGCGTCGCCGGGCTGCTGGTGTTCACCGCGGGGCCCGGCTGGGCCTTCGTCCTGGACGCGGCGACCTTCGCGGCCAGTGCGGCGCTGCTGGCCGCGATCCGGGTCCGGCGCACGCCCATCCCCCGCCGCTCGATGCGCGCCGACCTGGTCGAGGGCTGGTCCGAGGTGCGGTCCCGTGACTGGTACTGGACGAGCCTGATCGCGCACGCCACCTGGAACGGCGCCGCCGCCGTCCTCGCCACCCTCGGACCGATCGTCGCCCGCGAGCGGCTCGGCGGGGACGACGTCTGGATCTATCTGCTCCAGGCGGGTACCGCGGGCCTGGTCGTCGGCTCCCTGCTGGCCGGCCGCGCCAAGCTCTCCCGCCCCGTCCTGGTGGCCAACCTCGGCCTCGCGACCTACGCACTGCCGCTGATCCTGCTCGCCCTGGCCGCGCCCGCCCCGCTGCTCATCGCCTCCTACGGCCTCGCCCTCTGCGCGCTCGGCTTCCTCAACCCGGTCTGGGAGACCACCGTCCAGCAGGCCGTCCCGGCCGGCGTGCTGGCCCGCGTCACGTCCTACGACTGGCTGCTCTCACTGGCCGCGATGCCGGTCGGCTACGCCGCCGCGCCGCTCGCCGCCAACGCGTGGGGGACGGCGACCCCGCTGGCGGTCGCGGCCGGACTGGTGGCGGCGGCCTGCCTGGGGACGGCGCTGGTGCCGGGGGTGCGGCGGGTCGGCCGGGCCCCGGCGACGGCCGTGCAGCCGGTCCCTTCGACGGCCGGGTGAGCCGGAGCGGGCCTTCGGCGACACGACCTAACGTCCCGGCGCCGCCTCGCTCTCCACCACGAGTTCGGCCGGCCGGGCCGACGGGAGGGTGACGTGGACCGTGAGGCCGGTGCCCGGGGCGGTGTCGAGGCGGACGGAACCGTGGTGGGCGTCGACGGCGGCCTGGACGATCGACATGCCGAGGCCGGCGCCGCCGGTGTCCCGGGCCCGGTCGGGGTCGGCGCGGAAGAAGCGGTCGAAGGCCCGGGCGGCGTCCTGCGGGGACAGGCCGGGGCCGGAGTCGGTGATCCGCAGCAGGACGTCCTCGTCCCGGCGGATGACCTCCACGGTCACCGGGGAGTCCGCGGGGGTGTGCACGCGGACGTTGCTGAGCAGGTTGCCGAGGATCTGCCGCAACTGCGCCTCGTCCCCCAGCACTTCCACACAGCCCGGCAGGATCAGTGCGATGGGCCGCTGCGGCTGCTGCATGGCGAGGTCGGCGACACCGTCCCTGACCAGCTGCGTGAGGTCGACAGGGCGCGGCACGAGCGCCGGCCGGTCCTCCAGCCGGGCGAGGGCGAGGAGTTCGTCGACGAGGCGGCTCATCCGCAGCGCCTCGGCGGAGACCCGGGTCAGGGCACGGTCCTTCTCGTCGGGGTCGAGCATGCCCTTCTCGTAGAGCTGGAGATAGCCGCGGACGGAGGCGAGCGGTGTGCGCAGCTCATGGGAGGCGTCGGCGAGGAACTGCCGGAGCTGGGCGGTGGCGCGCTCGCTGGTGGTGAGCGCCGTCTCGATCTGCTGGAGCATCGCGTTGAGGGCGGCGCTGAGCTGCTCGACCTCGGTGCTGCCGTGCGAGGCGGTGGCGATCCGCCGGGAGAGGTCGCCCTCGGAAATGGCGGACGCCGTCTCGACCATGTCCTCCAGCGGCTGCAGCCGCCGGCGGGCGGCGGTCAGCGAGCCCATGGCGAGCAGGCCCAGCAGCACGACGCTGTCGATGACCTCGACGATGAGGAGATGGCCGACCGCGCGCCGCACCCCGTTGAGCCGCATCCCCTTGACGACCATGGTGCCGTCGCCGAGCCGGGAGACCATCACCCGGTAGTAGCTGCCGTCGCTGTGCACGGTCGCGGCGTCGCCGGACGCCGCGAGCTCCTTCGGGTCCGGCATGGCCGCCGCGAGACTGCGGCGCTCCTCGCCGAGGTTCGCCACGTTGCCCTCGCACACCGTGGAGATCCTGCCCTGGGGGTCGAGCACCAGGAAGAGGTCCTGGTCGAAGGCCTGGGCGACGACCTTGTTCCCGTCGGTGGTCTGCAGCATGCCGGCCATCGTGCAGAGCTGCTGCAGACCGCCGCTGGTGAACGGCGCGGAGGACAGCGCCTTCTGGGAGGTCTTCAGCGAGTCGTCTATCTCGCCGATCAGCATGGTGTACATGCCGATGAGGCTGGCGGCGCCCGCCATCACCAGGCCGATGGCCAGGAACGTGACGTTGGCCATCGTGAACCGCCCGCGCAGCGAGCGGGGGCGCGGCCAGAAGCAGCGCTTGCCGTCCAGGCGCGGCTTTCCACCGCCGTGACCACCACCTCCACCGTCGCGTCCACCGTCACGCCCACGGCCGCCTCCACCGTCGTACGTGCCGTATCCGCGCCGCGTTCCGGCTTCGCCCGCGCCGAACCCGAACGTCCCGAACCCGAGTCTCATGCCAGCGCCCGCAGCCCGTAGCCGATGCCGCGCCGGGTCTCGATCAGCGGCGGCCCGAGCCGGTCGAGCTTGCGCCGCAGGTAGCTGATGTACGTCTCGACGACGGTCGATTCGACGACCGTGTCGTACTGCCAGACGTGCTGCAGCAATTGCTCCTTGGTGACGATCCGCCCGGCGTTGCGCAGCAGATGCCGCAGCAGGTTGTACTCGGTGGGGGTCAGGTCGACCGGCTCGCCCGCACGGCGGACGCTGTACGTCGTCTCGTCCATCTCCAGGTCGCCGTGGCGCAGCACCGGGTCGACGGCCTCCGGTTCGCGCCGGGTCCTGCGGAGCACCGCGTGCACCCGGGCGACGACCTCGTCCACGCCGAACGGCTTGGTGATGTAGTCGTCGCCGCCGAGGGCGAGCCCGCCGACGACGTCGCGCGGTGCGTCCCGGGCGGTCACGAAGATCACCGCGAGGTCGTCGCGTTCGGCGCGCAGCGTGCGGCAGACCTCCCAGCCGTTGCCGTCCGGCAGCATCACATCGAGCAGCACCAGATCGGGCCGGTGCTCGCGGGCGGCGATGACGGCCTGCCGGCCGGTGGCCGCGGTGTGCACCGTAAAGCCATGGTATTTCAGGGTAATTCGGAGAATGTCCGCGATGCCCGGCTCGTCTTCGACGATCAGTACGGTGGCCGGGCTCTCGGGGTTCTCCATGACTCGATTATCAGCAGTGCCGGCCCACAGACCCACTGGAGACAACTTGGGAGTTCCCTGAGAGATCCCGATTCACCTTGTAACGGCCCGGTCCCGGCACGGAGGCTGAACAGACTGCGGGAGATCCAACTCCGGCGGTGGACGTCGGCAGCGAGTGAAGGAGCTGGGACCGTGGCCTCATTGGCACGATGGTGCTTTAGGCGCAAGTGGCTGGTGATCGGGTTGTGGGTGCTCGTCATGGCCGGCTTCGGCGGCGCGGGCGGCGCCGCCGGGAGCGCCTACGCCAACGTCTTCGAGCTGCCGGGTACCGAGTCCGCGCAGGTTCTGAAGCTGATGGACAAGGCCTTCCCCGCTCAGGCGGGCGAGACCGACAACATCGTCTGGCACGTGGACCAGGGCTCCGTGCGGGACGCCGCGGTCCAGCAGAAGATGACCGCCGCTCTCCAGAAGATCAAGAGCGACGTGGCCGACGTCGGCACGATCGCGAGTCCGTACGCGCCGGAGGGCGCCGCGAAGATCAGCAAGGACGGCAGGACCGCCTACGCGGCCGTCACCTTCACCAAGCTCGGCAACGAGCTGGACAAGGAGGAGGTGAAGCAGCTCGTCGACATCGTGCACGACGCGGGGGGCAGCGGCCTGGAGGTCGAGGCCGGCGGCCAGGCGATCCAGATGGCCGAACAGCCTCCGCAGGGGCTGAGCGAACTGGTCGGCGTCGCGGCCGCGGCCGTCGTCCTCTTCCTCGCGCTCGGTTCGGTCTTCGGCATGCTGATGCCGATCATCACCGCGCTGTTCGCCATCTTCACCGCCTCGTCCGCGATCCTGCTGCTCAGCCACGGCATGGCCGTCGCCGACTTCGCACCGGTCCTGGCCATGCTCGTGGGCCTGGGCGTCGGGATCGACTACGCGCTGTTCATCGTCACCCGGCACCGCAAGGGCATCCTGCGCGGGCTGACCCCGGAGGAGGCCGCCGTGACGGCGGTCAACACCTCGGGGCGCGCCGTGCTGTTCGCGGGCGGCACGGTCTGCATCGCGCTGCTCGGCATGTTCGCGATGGGTCTGAGTTTCCTCAACGGCGTCGCCATCGCCGCCTCGCTGACCGTCGTCCTGAGCGTCGCCGCGGCCATCACCCTGCTGCCCGCGATGCTCGGCGTCCTCGGCAACCGGGTGCTCTCCCGCCGCCAGCGGCGCAAGCTGGCCGCCAACGGCCCGGAGGCGAAGCTGGCCACCGGCGCCGCCGCCCGCTGGTCGTCGTTCGTGGAGCGGCACCCGCGGGTGCTCTCCGTGATCGCGATCGCGATGATGGTCGCCCTGGCCGTGCCGGTGCTCTCCCTGCGCCTCGGCTCCTCCGACCAGGGCAACAACAAGGACACGACGACGACCCGCAAGGCGTACGACCTCCTCGCCGGCGGGTTCGGCGCGGGCTTCAACGGTCCGCTGACGATCCTCGCCGAAGTGAAGTCGGACACCGACAAGGCCGCCGTACAGACCCTGGTCGGCAAGCTCAACGCGACCAAGGGCATCACCTTCGCCGCGGCGCTGCCGATGCAGCCGGGCGCCGACATCGCCGTCATCCAGGCGGTGCCCGACACGTCACCGCAGGACAAGGCGACCTCGGACCTGATCGACCATCTGCGCGACGACGTCGTACCGGCTGCCGAGAAGGGCAGCACGATGCAGGCGTACGTCGGCGGCCAGACGGCGATGTACAAGGACTTCGCCTCAGTGCTGATGGGCAAGCTGCCGGTCTTCGTCGCGGTGATCATCGCGCTGGGCTTCGTCCTGCTGCTGATCGCCTTCCGCAGCCTCGTCGTTCCCCTGACGGCCGCGGTGATGAACCTGGCCGCCGCCGCCGCGTCCTTCGGTGTCCTGGTCGCGGCCTACCAGTGGGGCTGGGGCGGTGATCTGCTGCTCGCCAGCCGCGAGGGGCCGATCGAGGCGTTCCTCCCGGTCATCATGCTGTCGCTGCTCTTCGGTCTCTCCATGGACTACCAGGTCTTCCTGGTCAGCCGGATGCACGAGGAGTGGGTGCACACCAAGGACAATGCGCGCGCGGTACGCGTCGGCCTGGCCGAGACCAGCCGGGTGATCAACTCGGCGGCCGTCATCATGATCTGCGTCTTCACCGCCTTCGTCCTCAACGGGGAACGCGTCATCGCGATGTTCGGCGTCGGCCTGGCGGGAGCGGTCGCGCTCGACGCGTTCATCCTGCGGACCGTGCTCGTCCCCTCGCTGATGCACCTGTTCGGCAACGCCAACTGGTGGCTGCCGGAGTGGCTCGACAAGCGGCTGCCGCACCTGGCGGTCGAAGGTGCGCCGGACGAGGCCCCCGACGCTCCGGGAGCGGGTGTCGTCGTCCCGCTGCAGAAGGCCGGCGGCCCGTCCGTGCGCGGCACCGTCCGCGGGTCCTCAGGACTGCCGATCCCGCGCTCGGAGCTCACCCTGATCGCCGCCGACGGCCGCCAGGTCGGCCGGATCACGGCGGAGGAGGACGGTACGTACAGCCTGCCGACGCCCGGCAGCGGTTCGTACGTCCTGGTCGCCAACGCCGAGGGGCACCACCCGCAGACGGCGAGCGTCATGACGTCCGACCGTCCGGTCGAGTGCGATCTGCGGCTCAGCGGCACCGGGACCCTCACCGGCACGGTGCGCACCGCGAACGGCGAACCCGTCGACGACGCGCGGGTCGTGCTCCAGGACGCGGACGGCAAGGAGGTCGGCGTCGTCCACACGGGCAAGGACGGCGGCTACGCCTTCGCCGACCTCTACCCGGGCCGCTATACCCTGCTGACGATGGGCTACCCGCCCTTCCCGGCCACGGTCACGGTGGGCAGTGGTGAGGACGGCGACGGGGACGACAACCTCGACCTGGAGCTGAGCCACTCGCGCGACTGACCGGCTCCTCTCCTCTCTCGTAGAACCTCTCCGCAGAACCTCTCCGCAGAACGCCGGGCGGGCCTGATTCCTCAGGCCCGCCCGGCGTTCCTCGTTGCGCCGGAACTCGTGGTTGAACACGTTCAAAAATAGGTCTACAGTCATGCCTGTCAGAAGTTTTGAACACGTTCAAGTCTCTCGCAAAGGGATGGACCATGGACCTCACGGTCGTCGCGTACGTCGTCTACCTGCTCATCAGCATCGGGCTGACCATCTGGGTCGCGCGCACCCTCAGCACCAACGGGCGGATCTTCCTCGCCGACGTGCTGCACGGCAACGAGAAGCTCGCCGACGCCGTCAACCACCTCCTGGTGGTCGGCTTCTACCTCGTCAACTTCGGGTTCGTCGCCCTCTACCTCAAGAGCGCCGACGCGGTCGAGGACGCCCGCGGGCTCTTCGAGGCACTGTCGGTCAAGCTCGGGGTCGTCCTGCTCGTCCTCGGCGTCCTGCACCTCGGCAACGTCTTCATCCTCAACAAGATGCGCCGCCGGGGCATCATGGAGAAGGAGCAGATGCCGCCGGTGCCGCCGCAGGGCTGGGCCACCCCCGCCACCCCGGCGCTCTGACCACCATGACCGCCGACGCCACCCACGGCGCCCGCACCACCCACGCCGCGGAAGCCGCCCCGCAAGGGGCGGCGGCCCCCGCACCGGTCCGCCGGGACGCCCGTGTCCCGGTCCGCCGGCTGACCGTCCTGTACGACGCCGACTGCAGGCTCTGCACCTTCGTACGGGGCTGGCTCGTACGGCAGCGGCAGCTCGTCCCGCTGGACCTCGTCCCGGCCTGCTCCCCCGAGGCGCGCGGCCGGTACCCGGACCTCGACCACGCCTCGACCCTGAGCCGGATCACCGTCATCGGTGACCAGGGGCAGCTCTACACCGGCGACGCCGCCTGGATCGTCATCCTGTGGGCGCTCTCCGAGTACCGGCCGATGGCGCACCGCTTCAGCACCCCGGTCGGGGCGCCGCTCGCCCGGGCCGCGGTCCTGGCGGCCGCCAAGTACCGGGCGGCGACCAGCCCGTACGCCGGTTGGGGCCCCGCCCAGAACGGCCCGGGCCCTGCCCAGAACGGCTGGGGACCGGCCAGGACCGCCTGGGCACCGCCCAGGACGGACTGGGGGCGGGCCCGGAACCCCAGCACCGGAAGGCCGGTCATGCCGGCCCACGAGGACTGCGGCGATGCGTGCCGGCACGGCGGTTAGGCTCACCCTCGTGGAAGACACTGACCGCCGCCCGTCCGACGACGCCGCCCCGGCCGCCGAACTGCCAGGCGGCCGGGCGCGACCGAAGACCGACAAGAGCGAGCTGACCCGGGCGCTCATCCTGGACACCGCGATGCGGATGTTCCAGGAGCGGGGCTACAACAAGACGACGATGCGGGCGATCGCGACCGAGGCCGGGGTGTCGGTCGGCAACGCCTACTACTACTTCGCGTCGAAGGAATACCTGATCCAGGGCTTCTACGACCGGATGACGCACGAGCACGCGGCCGACGCCCACGCCAAGATGGCCGGCGTCACCGACTTCTCCAAGCGCCTGGAGATCGCCCTCACCTCGTGGGTGGACTGCGCGGCGCCGTACCACGAGTTCGCGTCGCAGTTCTTCCGCACGGCGGCCGACCCGGACAGCCCGCTCAGCCCGTTCTCGAACGAGTCGCACCCGGCCCGCGCCACCGCCGTCGCCATCTTCGACGAGGTGCTGAACGGTTCGGACCTGGCCCCCAAGCTCGACGCCGAACTGGCCGAACTCCTCCCGGACCTGCTGTGGCTGCACCTCATGATCGTGGTGCTGTACTGGGTCTTCGACCGCACCGACGACACCGAACGCACCCGGAACTTCGTCAAGCGGTGCACCCCGCTGGTGGCGAAGGTCGTCAGCCTCTCGCGCTACCGGGTGTTCCGGCCGCTGGTCAGGGACGCCAAGGGGCTCATCCACGACTTCATCCTGCCGACGTTCATCTCGGCCCAGAAGTCGTCGGGAGGCGGCGGGGACGCGAAGACCTCCGGTACGGCCGGCACCGAAGCTCCCGCGGCCGGCACCGGACCCGCAGCCGCCGAACCCGTCGCGAAGGCACCCGTCAAGCGGGCGGCGAAGCGCGCCGCGAAGCGGGCGTCACGCGCGCAGTGACACCAGCTTCACGATGGTGATGTCCGACGGCGCCCCGACCCGTACCGGCGGGCCCCAGGCGCCCGCGCCGCGGGTCACGTACAACTGGGTGTCGCCGTACCGGTCGAGCCCCGCCACCGTGGGGTTCGCCAGCTCCGCGATGTAGTTGCCGGGCCAGAGCTGGCCGCCGTGCGTGTGTCCCGAGAGCTGCAGGTCCACGCCGTGCTTCACCGCTTCGTGGATCATCACCGGCTGGTGCGCCAGCAGGACGGCGGCCCGGGTGCGGTCCCGGTCACCGAGCGCCTTGCCGTAGTCCGGCGCGGCGTGGTGGTCCGCGCCGGAGATGTCGTTGACGCCCGCGAGGTCGAAGCCGGGCAGCTCCACCCGGGCGTTCTCCAGCGGGTGCACGCCCAGTTCCCGGACGAAGTCGACCCACGGTGCCGCGCCAGAGAAGTACTCGTGGTTGCCGGTGACGAAGAACGAGCCGTGCCGGGCCCGCAGCTGGGCGAGCGGCTCGGCGGCCGGCCCCAGGTCGGCCACGGTCCCGTCGACCAGGTCGCCGACGATCGCCACCAGGTCGGGGCGCGCGCCGTTGATCGTGTCGACGATCCGCTGGGTGTGCGCCCGCCCCAGGATCGGGCCGAGGTGGATGTCGCTGACCACCGCGATCCGGTAACCGTCCGCCCGTGCGGGCAGCTTCGCGAGCGGTACGGTCACGTTCTTCAGCCGGGGACCGCGCAGGACGCCGTACGTGCCGTAGCCGACGGTTCCGGCGGCCGCGGCACCGGCCGCGACGGCGACGGTGCGGGCGACGAACTGCCGCCGAGTGGCGGCGGCGGGCTCGTCGGTTACTGCCGGGACCGCCGGTGGAGCTGTGGCCGTCGCTTCCGGTGCTGGTGCCGTTGCCGTTGCCGGTACCGCCACCAGAACCGCTTCCTCCGGTGCTGTCCGGGCCGCCCGGCGGTCGAGTGCGCGCCGCAGCAGGGGCCGTACCGCCTCGCCCACCAGCAGCGCGAACGTCAGATAGATCAGCACCGCGAGCCACAGATAGCCCGGCCAGGCCAGCCACCGCTCGCCCGCCAGCGGCAGGGCGCGGCCGCCGATCAGCGCGCCCAGGCTGGTCAGCGGGAGGACGAAGGCGAGCACCGTCCCGATCCGCCGGTACCGGCCGCGGGGTGCCGACACATCGCGGACCAGGCGCCGCCACAGGTAACGGTGCAGGGCGGCGAAGAGCGCCAGGACGGCCAGCCCGCCCAGGACGAAGACGACGATCACTAAACGGCGGCCGTGTCGGAGGGGTGCCGCCCGGCATCGGACCCGGCATCGGACCCGGCGGCCGTACCGGCATCGGACCCGGCGGCCGTACCCACATGGGTCCCGGTGGCCGTACCGGCATCGGTCCCGGCCGTGGTCCCGGCGGCTTCGCGCTTCAGGATCCGCAGCGACCGCAGCCCGAGCGCGCCGATCGCCGTTCCCAGCAGGAACGAGGTGATCGCGAGCGTCAGATGCACCCAGAAGTACGCGGTCGGGGAGCCGTTGTCGAAGGCGAGCCCGCTGACGTCCTTCCACAGATTCTTGACGAAGGTGGTCCAGACGATCCAGGACCACACGCCGAAGGCGACCAGGAACCAGGAGACGGGGCGGTTGAGCTTCATACACCCAGTATGGAGACTCCCGCACGGCAACGGCCGAGGGGGTCCGGATGGTTCCACGTCAGGGGCGTGCGAATCCTCACCCGTCCGCAGGACAACCGAAGGGCGCGCGTTCCGCCACCAGGACTGTACGTTCGCCTGGTGTCCAAGCCTGCACCCGCCTTCCGCCGTTCCCTGCTGGTCCTGTGCGCCGCCGCGCTGGTGTCCGGCCCGCTCCTCGCGTCCCCTGCCCACGCGGACGGCAGAACGCAGGAGCCGGTGCCTCCTGCCACCATGTCGAAGGTCGGCGGCGACCGGCTCGGGGTGCCCGGCACCCAGGTGGAACCGGACGCCGGCAGTCCGCCGCTGCCGAAGCTCACCGCCCGTTCGTGGATCGTCGCGGACGCGAAGACCGGTGAGGTGCTCGCCGCGCACAACGCGCACTGGCAACTGGCTCCCGCCAGCACCCTGAAGATGCTGTTCGCCGACACCGTGCTGCCCAAATTCGAGAAGACCCAGGTGCACACGGTCGCCGACTCCGACCTGAGCGGCATGGGCGAGGGCAGCAGCCTCGTCGGCATCAAGGAGAAGCTCAGCTACACGGTCCACGACCTGTGGCTCGGGGTCTTCCTGCACTCGGGCAACGACGCCGTGCACGTCCTCGCCACCATGAACGGCGGCGTCGACAAGACCGTGCAGGAGATGAACGCCCAGGCCAAGGAGTTGCAGGCCGACGACACGCATGTCGTGTCGCCCGACGGCTACGACATGCCGGGGCAGGTCAGCAGCGCCTACGACCTCACGCTCTTCGCCCGGTCGGGGCTGAAGAACCCGGACTTCCGCGAGTACTGCGCGACGGCTGTCGCCAAGTTCCCCGGCGAGTACAAGGACCTCAAGACGGGCAAGCCGTCGAAGACGCGCTCGACCTTCGACATACAGAACACCGACCGCCTGCTGACCGGCCTGGGCGTCCGCCGCTACCCGGGCCTGCTCGGGGTGAAGAACGGATTCACCACCAACGCGGGCAACACCTTCACCGGCGCCGCCGAACGCGACGGGCGCACCCTGCTGGTCACCGTGATGCACCCGGCCGCGGGCAGCAACGAGGTCTACAAGGAGACGGCCGCCCTGCTGGACTGGGGCTTCAAGGCCGCCCCCACCGTGAAGCCGGTCGGCACCCTGGTCCCGACGCGGAGCGCCGCCAAGGCCAACGCCCCCGCCCCGGACCCGGACACGAAGGGCCCCGCGCAGGCCACGGTCGCCGGCACGTCCAGCTCGCACGGCGTGTGGACCTTCGCCGGCATCGCCGCCGGGGCGCTGGCCCTGATCGCCGCCGCCGTCCTCCTGGTACGCCGCCGCCGCGCCACCCCGGCCCTGACCCTCCCGGACGACTCCCGCCCCTCCCGCCGCAAGTCGCGCGACGGAACCACCGACTGACCCCGCCCCCCGGGATCGGGGGGTCAGGCCTGCGGGCGGAGGAACTCGTCGCGCAGGCCGGCCCATTGCAGGGAGTGGCGGATGCCGTCGGTGACGGAGTACTCGGGCTGCCAGTCGAGCAGCCGGCGCGCGCGGTCGCTGCGGGTGTGGGCACCGACGACGTCACCGGGGCGGCGCCCGGTCTCGACGACGGTGACCGGGGTGTCCACGACGGCGTTGAACGCGTCGGCGAGCTCCCGCACGGTCGTTCCGGTGCCGGTGCCGAGGTTGATAACCGTGGACCTGGTCGTGCCCGTGAGAAGGGTGTCGAACTTCCGCAGGGCGGCGACATGGGCGGCGGCGAGATCCCAGACGTGGATGTAGTCGCGGATGCCCGACCCGTCACGCGTGGGGTAGTCGGTCCCGGTGACCTCGAAGGGGACGCCCTCCTCCAGGGCCCCGATCATCTTGCCCAGCGCGTGGCTGGGGCGCCGCAGCTGGAGGCCGGTGCGCATCTTCGGATCGGCGCCGATGGGGTTGAAGTACCGCAGGGAGAGCGTCCGGATCGGCTGGGTGGCGGAGATGTCGGCGAACATCACCTCGCACACGGCCTTGGTCCGCGCGTACGGGCTCTGCGCGTCGATGGCGGAGTCCTCGTCGACGGTCAGATCTTCACCGGCCCGGTAGATCGAGGCGGAGGAGCTGAAGATCAGCCGCTCGCAGCCGTTGCGCAGCAGGTGCCCGACGAAGTCCAGGCTCTTGGTGACGTTCGCCCGGTAGTAGCCCACGGGGTCGCCGACGGAGTCCGGGACCACGATCAGCGCGGCGCAGTGGACGACGGCGTGGATGTCGGGGTGCTCGGCGAACACCCGGTCGATCAGCGGGCCGTCGGCGATGTCGCCCTCGTAGAACGCGCGGCCCGCGGCGAACTCCCGGCGGCCGGTCACGAGGTTGTCGACGATCACCGGAGTGATCCCGGCATCCTGGCACGCGGACGCGATCGTGCTGCCGATGTAGCCGGCTCCGCCGGCGATCAGGACCTTCATGCGCTTCCCCGTCCGTGGTGCTCGCCGCCCGGTCGCGGCCGGGCGCTGCCTGCCTGGGAGCGTATCCGGACCAGGTGGGACGGCCCCGGGCGGGACGGTCCGGGCCGGCGGGTTCTGGCCGGGCGGCTCCGGGTTCAGGCGGGGTGGACGGCTCCGGGGTGGTCTTCCGTGGGCTTCGGCTCGGTGGCGGGCTCCGGCGCCGTCGCGGGGTCGTCCTTGGGCGGGACGGCTGTCCAGGAGGCGCAGAAGAGGAGCAGTTTGGCCATGAAGTTGAACCAGAGGAGCAGCGCGACGGGGACGCCGAAGGCGCCGTACATGCTCTTGGCGGCGACGTTCTGCAGATAGCCGCTGAGGACCAGCTTGAGGATCTCGAAGCCGAAGGCGCCGATGAGACCCGCGACGACGACCCGGCGGCGCGGGGGTTCGACGCCGGGCAGCAGGGTGAGCAGGACGACGATGAGCACGAAGTCCGCGACGACGGCGATGCAGAAGCCCGCGGCGGTGAGGAGGAACCGGCCGGGGCTGCTGTGTTCGAGACCGAGCGCGTCGGCGGCCCACCCGACGGCGGCGGTCGCGAAGGCGGAGGAGGCCAGCGACACGATGGCGGCGGCGCCGAGGCCGAGCAGGATCCCGCCGTCCTTGAGCCGGCCGATGACCGGGTTCTCGTCCTCGTCGTCCTTCTCCCAGACCGCGCGCAGGCAGTCGCGGAGCGACGCGACCCAGCCGAGGCCGGTGAAGAGCAGCAGCGCGCCCGCGATGAGGCCGACGGTGGCGGCGTTCTCCACCAGGCCGTTGATGTTCAGCTGGTCGGAGATGCCCGGGACCTGCTCGGAGACCTGCTTCTGGAGGTCCTGGAGCTGCTGGTCGGAGAGCAGGGCCGCGCCGATCGCCGCGGCGACGGTGATCAGCGGGAAGAGGGAGAGGAAGCTGGTGAACGTGACGGCCGCGGCCAGCCGGCTCCAGTGCACCTCCTGGAGGTGCTCGAAGGAACGCCAGGCGTGGGTGCGCATCAGCCGGGCGATCCACGGGCCGATCCACCGCAGTTTCGTCAGCCACTCCATGTGATCCACTCCATGTCTGCGCGCCTACCCTCCGTCAGCGCGCGCATTCCCGGGACGGGGCCGGGGCCGCGGACGGTCCCGGCCGTCCGAAGACGAAGGTCCGCGTCCCCCAGAAACGCAGCGCGGTGGCCAGTGCCATGCCGATGCCGGCGCCCGAGATCACGTCCGCGCGCGGGGTGGTGAGCCCGAGGACGTAGTGCGACAGTGCCAGGCACAGGAGCTGTACCACCGCGCCCGCCACGTTGAACGCGAAGAAGATGCCGTACTGCCGGGCGCGGCTCACGGACGGCGGGCGGCCGCGGTAGGTGCCCAGCGCGTTGCCGGCGTAGGCGACCGTGCAACCGGCGAGGAAGGACAGCGCCTTGGCGGTGAGCGGGCCGAAGCCGCCGGGGCCGCGCAGCCAGATGAACAGCCCGAGGTCGACGGCGTAGGCGGCGGCGCCGGCCAGCGCGAATCCGAGGATCTCGGAGCGCAGGACGGAACCGGTGCCGCGCTCGGTGCCGTGCTCCGCTCCGCGCCGCGGCCCGTCCGTCACAGCTCGGCCACCGCGAGGGCGTAGAGCGCCGCCCAGCCCAGGGCGATGACGAGCATCGGGCGGTCGTGCAGCACCACGTCCTCCGGCGCGCCGGCCGCACCCGCGTCGGCAAAAACGGCGTAGCGGAGCACGGAGAGGATGAAGGGGATCATGGACAGTTGCCGCCAGGGCAGCGAGCCGGTGGCGACGGCGCCGGTCTCCATCGCCCACATGCCGTACGCGAGGACCGCGACGCCGGCCGCCAGTTGCCAGACGAACCGCAGATAGCCGGTGGTGTACGCGGTGAGCAGGGACCGTGAGGCGCCGGCCTCGCCCTCGGTGCCGGACATCAGGATCAGTTCGGAGTAGCGCTTGGCGGCGACCATGAAGAGCGCGCCGAACCCCGAGGTGATCAGGAACCAGCGGGACAGGTCGATGTCGAGGGCGAAACCGCCGGCCATGGCGCGCATGAGGAAGCCGGTGGTGACGACGACGAGGTCCACGACGAGGACGTGCTTGAGCCGCAGGCAGTACGCGAGCTGCATGACGAGGTACGCGGCGAGCAGCCCGGCGGTCGCCGCGTTGCACAGCACGTACGCGGCGACCGGCGCGAGGACGCCGAGCAGCGCGCCCGCCGCGTAGGCGACCGGCACCGGGAGCCGGCCGCTGGCGACGGGGCGGTGGCACTTGACGGGGTGCGCCCGGTCGGCGTCGGCGTCGCGTGCGTCGTTGACGAGGTAGACGGCGGACGCGCAGGCGGTGAAGAGCACGAAGACGATGCCGAGCTGGACCAGCCCGTGGTGGGAGAGCAGCCGCCCGGCGGCGACGGGGGCGGCGAGCACCAGGCCGTTCTTGACCCACTGCCGCGGCCGGGCCGTTCGGACCAGACCGCCCGGCAGGCCCGCGACGGTACGGAGCATCCCGGCGGCGGGGACGGCGCGCGGTGGCCTGGGTACGTCGTCGAGTACCGCCGAGGTGGGCTCAGCCATCGAGTCCTCCGCCCCGCAGCGACCAGGCCCGGCCCATCCGGGCGGTGGCGGCGCCCAGCATCGCGCCGGCGGCGACATCGCTCGGGTAGTGCACGCCCACGACCAGCCGTGCCGCGCACATCCCGGCGGCCAGCGGCGGGAACGGGCCGAACAGCCGGAACGGTCCCGGCAGCAGCGCCCCGAAGGCGACGGCCGCGGCGGCCGACGACGCCGCGTGGGAGCTGGGGAAGCTGTGCCGGCCCGCGGTGTTCACCAGGGGCCGCGCGCCGGGCAGTCGGGGACGGGGCCGGCGGACGACCCGCTTGACGCCCATGCTCGCGACGTGCGCGGCGCCGACCAGGGCGGTGGCGCGCAGCC
>NZ_JAAGLX010000038.1:0-77986 GCF_010548325.1 Streptomyces sp. SID13666
CGGCACGGGCCCTGCGGCGGCGCTGCGGCAGGGCGTCGCCGTCCGGCGCGGGTTCATGGGTGATGACGGCGGAGTCGCGCGCGGCGACGGGGGCCGCCGGCTGCGCCGTGGTGTGCGCGGCCGTGTGCGTCCGCGTGTGCGGCACGGGCCGCGCCTCCGCCGGCGCCTCCGGGCGGGTGGAGCGCGGGGTGCTGGCGGCGGGCGGCCGTTCGACCGGGTCGATCCGGCTGAGCAGGTGGTTCTTGACGAGCAGCACCGCGCGGACGCCGCCGTAGGGCGACGGCGACGACAGGTCGACGGACAGGTCGAACTTCCGGGTCAGCTGGCCGATCGCGGCCAGCCCCATCCGGGGCGGGTCACCCAGCTCGGACAACAGGATCGGGTCGCGTCCCGCCACCATCCGCTGCGCGTAGGCCCGTTCGTCCGTGGCCATGCCGACCCCGGCGTCGTCGATCGTGACCGAGACGCCGTGGTGGGCGCGTTCGAGGTTCACCGTGACCTCGGTGTCCGGGGCGGAGTGCCGCAGCGCGTTGTCGAGGAGTTCGGCGACGATGATCGCGACGGGTTCCACGGCGTGCGAGACGAGCGCCATGCCCGGCTCCAGGTGGTTGTGGATCCGCACCCGGTGGTAGCCGACGAGCCGGGACTGGCCACCGGTCACCGCCTCCACCAGATGGGACTCCTCACGGGCCAGCCCCACCCAGGCACCGCACACCACGGCGGTGACCTGCGCGCGCCGCAGCGACTGCTCGTTCTCGTGGTCGAGGGCGAACAGCGTCTGCGACAACTCCGGGTCGTCGTAGCGCTGTTGCATGCCGCGCAGGACGTCCTGCAGCCGGTACAGCCCGGCCTGGATGTCCCGGGTGGCGCCGCGCATGCCCGCGCGGGCGGCCGCGTCGACCCGTTTGCGCTCCTGCGCCATGGCGGTCAGCAGCCCGTCCAGGACACTGTCCAGGCCCGCGCCAAGACCGGTGCCGGCGAGCTCCGGGTGGAGCGGCCCCGGCACCTGGATGTGCGGGTGGGCGGCGCGGGTGGCCTCGGCCGGCATGCGCTGGTTCGCCAAGTGGACGATCTCGGCGGTGAACGCGTCGGCGGAGCGGCCGATTTCCTGCCGCGCGCCGTCCAGATGGGTGCGCAGGGCGGCGATCTCCTCGCCCTGCCGGGCCCGGTGACGGCGCGAGCGCAACAGCCCGCCCCCCAGGACGAACGCCAACACGGTCCCGGCGGCCAGGCCGCCGGCGGCCAGGTCCGGTATTTCGATCATCGAATGGACCTCAGGGAGATCAGGGAGCGGGGGGAACGGGGCACCATCCGCCCCGAAAGCGGATCCGCACAGTACACACCGCGACCGACTGATCCCGCACTGTTTTGAGGGAAGATCCTTTCGAATTTGGCCATTCGCGGGTCAGTTCTGTCCGAAGTGTCGGACTGCGCCTCGGCGTTGTGAACGTCGCTCCTTTCGGAACGCGCCCTAGTGCGCCTCGTCCAACGCGTCCAGCAGGCGCATCAGGGAACTGCCCAGACCCCACTGGGCGGCGAGGGCTTCGAGGACCTCGGGGTCGGCGGGCTCGGTGGGCAGGGCCGGGTTGAACGCGGGGAGCGGGACGTCGGGGGCGACCGTGACGACCTTGGGGGCGACGTCCAGATAGTCCGAGGCCTCCAGGATCCCCCGGCGCTTGGCGGGGGTGAGCTTGGAGACCGGGTCCGCGGCGGCACGCCGGACTCCGGCCAGGTCGCCGTGCTCGTTGATGAGCTGCGCGGCGGTCTTCTCGCCGATGCCCTTCACCCCCGGCAGGCCGTCGCTGGCGTCGCCGCGCAGCGCCGCGAAGTCGGCGTACTGGTCGGCACGGACGCCGTAGCGTTCGAGGATGACGTCCTCGGTGATGAAGTCGCAGTCGCCGACACCCTTGCGGGGGTAGAGCACGCGCACGCCGCGGGCGTCGTCGACCAGCTGGAACAGGTCGCGGTCACCGGTGACGATGTCGACCGCCCACAGGGCCTGGCCGGCGAGCGTCCCGATGACGTCGTCCGCCTCGTAGCCGGCGACGCCGACGCGGGCGATGCCGATGGCGTCGAGGACGGCCTCGATGACGGGGACCTGCGGGGAGAGCGTGTCGGGGATCTCCTCGGTGTCCGGTCCCGACGCACCCTCGGGCGCCTCCTCGGCGACGCGGTGCGCCTTGTAGGAGGGGATGAGGTCGACCCGCCACTGCGGCCGCCAGTCGGCGTCCATGCAGGCGACGATCTCGTCGGGGCTGTGGTCGGTGACCAGCCGGGTGATGAAGTCCAGCAGCCCGCGCACCGCGTTGACGGGGGTGCCGTCGGGTGCCTTCACCGACTCCGGGACGCCGAAATAGGCGCGGAAGTACAGGCTCGCGGTGTCGAGCAGGAGCAGCTTGTTCGGGCGCGCGTCAGTCACGCGGCCAGCATGGCACGCCCGCGCGGGGTGATTCCGGCGCCGCCGCGCCGGGCCGCACGGCGCCCGCGGTGCTCTTGCGCCGAATGTGACGAGATGTGACCTGAGTCACCGTTGCGTTTGGTTTGCATAAGGGGGGGGCAGCCGCCGGACTTGAAGTGAGCGACCCACAAGCGGGGGCTGTGCGTCGCTCTTCCTGCGAGCCGCGAGGTATATGTGTCAAGGCTGCAAGTTGAGCATCTGTACAAGGTCTTCGGGCGACAGCCCGAAGAAGCGGTCCGCCGGCTCGAAGCGGGCGCGGACCGCGACGAGCTGCGCGAGGACGGTGTCACACCAGCCGTCATCGATGCCTCCTTCGAGGTGAGCGAGGGCGAGGTCTTCGTCGTCATGGGCCTGTCCGGATCGGGCAAGTCCACCCTCCTGCGCACGCTCAACGGACTGCTTCCACCCACTGCCGGACGCGTACTGTTCGACGGCCAGGACCTCACCGCGCTGAACGACACCGAACTGCGCCGTGTGCGCTCGCACAGCATCAGCATGGTCTTCCAGCACTTTGCGCTCTTCCCGCACCGCAGCGTGCTGGAGAACGCGGCCTACGGCCTCGAGGTGCAGGGCGTCGCCCGTGCCGAGCGTGAGCGCCGGGCCGGCGAGGCACTGGAGATGACCGGGCTCGGCGGCTGGGAGAAGTCCTGGCCCGACCAACTGTCCGGCGGTATGCAGCAGCGGGTGGGCCTGGCCCGCGCGCTCGCCACCGAAGCCCCCGTCCTGCTGATGGACGAGGCGTTCAGCGCGCTGGACCCGCTGATCCGCCGCGAGATGCAGCAGCAGCTGGTGGACCTGCAGAAGACCCTGCACAAGACCATCGTCTTCATCACGCACGACCCCCACGAGGCGGTGCGCCTCGGGAACCGGATCGCGGTGATGCGCGACGGCCGGATCGTCCAGAACGGCACCGTCGAGGAACTCCTGCTGCAGCCCGCCGACGACTACGTCGCCTCCTTCATGGAGGACGTGGACCGCGGCCGGGCGCTGGCAGGCGTCAGCGCGGGCTCCGCCGGCACCCCGGGCAGCACCCTCGGAAAGGAGTCGGCCGATGCCTAGGCTGCAACTCGGCGACTGGATCGACAGCGCCGTCACCTATCTGCGTGACCACTTCGCCTGGCTCTTCGACATCATCACCAACGTCGTGTCCGGTATGTACGACGGCCTGGACGCCGTGCTCGGCGCGCCGTCACCGCTGCTGCTCGCGGGGATCCTCGCGGTCGTCGCCCTGTGGCTGCGCGGTCCCACCGCGGCCGTGCTCACCTTCGCCGGCTTCGCGCTCATCGACTCGATCCAGCAGTGGGACCAGGCGATGGCGACCCTGTCGCTGGTGCTGGTCGCCACGGTGATCACCATCGTGCTCGCGATACCGCTCGGCATCTGGGCGGCCCGTAACCGCACCGTCAGCGCGGTGCTGCGGCCGGTACTGGACTTCATGCAGACGATGCCCGCCTTCGTCTATCTGATCCCGGGCATCTTCTTCTTCGGCGTCGGCCAGGTGCCCGGCGTCATCTCCTGCATCGTCTTCGCGATCCCGCCGGGCGTCCGGATGACCGAACTGGGCATCCGGCAGGTCGACGGCGATCTCATCGAGGCCGCCGAGGCGTTCGGCACCACCTCGCGCAACACCCTGCTGCGGGTGCAGCTGCCGCTCGCGCTGCCGACCATCATGGCCGGCATCAACCAGGTCATCATGCTGGGCCTGTCCATGGTCGTGACCGCGGGCATGGTCGGCGGCGGAGGCCTGGGCGCATCGGTCTTCACCGCGATCAGTCAGGTCAACATCGGGCTGGGCTTCGAGGGCGGCATCTCCGTCGTCATCCTGGCCATGTACCTGGACCGGATGACCTCCTCGCTCGGCACCCGGGTCTCACCGCTCGGCCGCCGCGCCACCGCGGCCCTGACGTCCGTCCGCGGTGCCAGCATCTGGAACTACCGGCCGCAGACCGGCATCGCGGTCGTCGGTGTGGTCGTTCTCGCCCTCGTGGCGGGCGGCATGAACATCTTCGGCGGCTCGGCCGACACGAACACCGCCGCCGCGGGCAAGAACGTCGGCGACGGCCGCTCGGTGAACATCGGCTACATCCCCTGGGACGAGGGCATCGCGTCCAGCTTCCTGTGGAAGGAAGCGCTGGAGGAGCGCGGCTACCAGCCCAAGCTCTCGCAGTACGACGTCGGTGCGCTCTACACCGGGCTGTCCGCCGGGAAGCTGGACTTCCAGACCGACGCCTGGCTGCCGACCACCCACCAGTCGTACTGGGACAAGTACAAGGACAGCCTGGACGACCTGGGCTCCTGGTACGGCCCGACCTCCCTCGAACTCTCCGTCCCCTCCTACGTCAAGGGCGTCGACTCGCTGGCCGACCTCAAGGGGCAGGGCGGCAAGTTCAAGGGCCGGATCATCGGCATCGAGCCGGGCGCAGGCATGATGAAGGCTCTCAACGACAAGGTCCTCAAGCAGTACGGCCTGGAGGGCGAGTACCAGGTCACCACCGGCAGCACCGCGAGCATGCTGGCCCAGCTCGACCGGTCGCTGAAGGCCAAGGAGCCCGTCGTCGTCACCCTGTGGTCCCCGCACTGGGCCTACAGCAAGTACGACCTGAAGAAGCTCAAGGACCCGATGGGCGCCTGGGGCGCCGGTGACGGCCTGCACACCCTGACCCACAAGGGGTTCGCGGCCAAGGAGCCGCAGGTCGCCCAGTGGCTCAAGGACTTCAAGCTCACCGAGCCGCAACTCAGCAGTCTGGAGGCGGCCATCCAGGACGCCGGACAGAACCATGAGCAGGACGGCGTGCGCGCCTGGCTCAAGAAGAACCCCGGCCTGATCGACAAGATCGCGCCGGTGAAGAAGCCGGCGGCGGCCGCCAAGGGCTGACCGGCTGCCCGGCCGCGCGACCTGACGGTGCGCGCCGGGCCCCGACCACGCGCCGTACGGTAGGCCGGTGACTCATCGTCCTGCCGTACGGCGCGTGGTTTCGCTTGTCCCCTCACTGACCGAGGCGGTGGCGGGGACCGCCCCCGGGCTGCTGGTCGGCGCGACCGACTGGTGCAGCCACCCGGCCGGTCTGGAGGTGACCCGGATCGGCGGGACCAAGAACCCGGACATCGCCCGGATCACCGCCCTCGCGCCCGACCTCGTGATCGCCAACGAGGAGGAGAACCGCGCACCGGACATCGTCGAACTGCGAGCCGCCGGGGTGCCGGTCCTGGTCACCGAGATCCGCGACCTCGACCAGGCCTTCGCCGAACTCCACCGGGTGCTGGTCGACGGCTGCGGCCTGGAACGTCCCGGCTGGCTCGACGAGGCGGCGGCCGCCTGGCGCGCGCTGCCCGTCCCCGGGCGGCGGCTGCGCGCGGTCGTCCCGATCTGGCGGCGGCCCTGGATGGTGCTCGGCCGGGACACCTTCGCGGGCGATCTGCTCGCCCGGCTGGGTGTGGACAACGTGTACACGGAGCACGCCGACCGCTATCCGGCGATCCCCGTCGAGGAGCTGCGCGCAGCCGGCGCCGATCTGGTGGTGCTGCCCGACGAGCCGTACGCCTTCACCGCCGACGACGGCCCGGAAGCCTTCCCCGGCCTGCCCGCCGCGCTCGTCGGCGGCCGTCACCTCACCTGGTACGGCCCCTCGCTCACGGCCGCGCCCGCCGCGCTCAGCGCGGCGCTGCGAGCAGCGATCCGCTGAGCAGCCCGCGCACCGTCCGCGTACCGGCGACCGCCCAGGCCGCCACGAGGACGACGTACAGCGCGGCCGCGAGCCACGCGAAGGCGTCGAGGCCGGTGTGCCGGGCCAGTCCCGCGGCGCCCGTGACACAGGTGCCGACGGGGAAGGTGAAGGCCCACCACGTCATCGCGAACGGCATCCCGCGGCGTGCCGCCCGCACCACCAGCGCCGCGGCCAGCGCCAGCCAGAGCAGGGCGAAGCCCATCACCGGCACCCCGTACAGCACGGCGAACCCGCTCATGGCCGCCGCGTACGGTGCCTGGACGACGCCCGGTGCGGCGTCGGCGAGCTGGTTGACGGCCGTCGTGGACTGGCCGAGCGGGCCGAGGACCAGGAAGAGCGTCGGGGTCAGCGCGAGCGGCAGCGGCCCGTGCTGCACGAGCCGGCCCCAGATCAGCGGCAGCATCACCAGGGTGCCCAGCAGGCTCAGCCCGAACATCGCGTAGCAGCCCAGCAGCATCGCCTCCTGCCACTGGCCGGCGGGCAGATGCGCGATCAGCGCCGGGCCGAGCGCGGCCGACACCATCGGCGCCACCACCGGCAACAGCCAGACGGGAGAGGCACTGCCCGGCTCGACGCGGTGCCGGGTGATCATCAGATACGGGACCGTCGCCGCGATCAGCAGCCCGCTGACGGTGCCCGCCGTCCAGAGCACGGAGTCCGCGGCGACCGCGGCGGTCCGCCCGATCACGGGGGAGCCCAGGCTCAAAGTGCCGCCCCCGACCGCGAGCAGCGCCATCGGCAGACAGCCGTAGAACGGGGCGACGGCCGGGTCCAGCAGATGCCGGCGGGCCTGGTCGCCGTGGCGGAGCCAGTGCGCGGTACGGGCGGTGAGCAGCGTGGCCAGCAGTCCGGCGGAGAGCGCCCAGACGACGGTGCAGGCGGTGTGCAGACCGGGGACGCGCACCGGCAGGGCGGCGCCCGCGGTGGCGACGATGGCGGTGCCCATCACGGTGGCGTACCAGTTGGGACCGAGGTGACGCAGGGCGCCGGAGCGGATCTCCAGATCGTGGAGAGCGCGGGCCCGTACAGGGGCGAGGGTGGTTGCCATGCTGTCCACGTTCCCCGCCCGGCGGCCCGGCCGGAAGGCGGCGCAGGTCTATGGGGGCATAACCTGGGCTTATGAGTGCAGACAGTGACACCGGTGACCGCGTCCCCCGGGCGGGCCTGGGCCACCGGGTGCCCGACCTCGGCGCGATGGAGCTGCTGCTCGCCGTCGCCCGGCTCGGCAGCCTCGGCCGGGCCGCCCGCGAGCTGGGCATCAGCCAGCCGGCCGCGAGCAGCCGGGTGCGGGCCGTGGAACGGCAGCTGGGCGTCGCGCTGGTGAACCGCTCGCCCACCGGCTCCACCCTCACCGACGCGGGCGCGCTGGTCACCGAGTGGGCGCGGCGGGTCGTGGAGGCGGCGGAGGCGTTCGACGCCGGAGCGCGGGCGCTGCGCACCCGCCGTGACTCCCGGCTGCGGGTCGCGGCGAGCATGACCATCGCCGAATATCTGCTGCCGGGGTGGCTGATCGTGCTGCACGGCCGGCACCCCGACACCGCCGTGTCGCTGTTCGCCGGGAACTCGGCGGACGTCGCGGAACGTGTCATCAGCGGCGGCGCCGACCTCGGATTCGTCGAGGGGACGGATGTGCCGGGCGGTCTGGACGCGGCGGTCATCGCGCACGACCGGCTGGTCGTCGTGGTGGCGCCGTCGCACCGCTGGGCGCGGCGGCGCAAGCCGCTGTCCGCGGCCGAGCTCTCCGCCACCGCCTTCATCCTGCGCGAGCAGGGCTCCGGCACCCGCCAGGTGCTGGACGCCGCCCTCGCCGGACACGGCGGCCTCGCCGTACCGCTGCTCGAACTCGCCTCGACCACCGCGCTCAAGGGGGCCACGCTGAGCGGCGCGGGTCCGGCGGTGCTCAGCGAACTGGCGGTGGCCGACGAGCTGGCCGCCCGCCGGCTCGTCGAGGTCCCGGTGGAGGGCATCGCGCTGGAACGCGTCCTGCGCGCCGTCTGGCCCACCGGCCACCGCCCGACGGGACCCGCCCGCGACCTGCTGTCGCTCACCCGCCGGCCGGCGTGACGGGACCTACGGCGGGATACACGACAGGACGAGCGGCGGGACCTGCGGCGGACGGGTGCCGGGCGGGCGGCACCGCCCGGCACACCGCCATGCCGGTCATGTGACCTGCCTGTAACCGCCGTACTTACGGGATTCTCATGCTGTGGCCTTAGGGTGACGGCCGTGACCATGACGACCCCGCCCGGCTGGTATCCAGAGCCCGGGCACACAGGCAACGGCCCGGCCCTGGAACGGTGGTGGGACGGCGCCGCGTGGAGCGAGTACACGCGGACCGCCCAGGCCCCGGCCGACCAGGCCGCGGCCCCCGGCATCCCGTCCTACGCCGCCTATCCCGGTGGCAGTGTGCCGGACCGGCCGGCCCGCAGGGGAGGCGTGATCGCGATCGGCATCATCGCCGTCCTCGTCCTCGTCGGCGGTGTGGTCGGCGGCGTCGTCATGCTGAAGAACAGCGATGGTGACAAGGGCTCGGACCGGGCGGCCACCAGCGCGCCGAGCACCCCGGGCGACGGCCCGAGCGGTTCCGACGGACCGTCGCAGGGCCCCGACCAGGCGCCCCGGACCAGTGGCGTCGTCGTGGACGCCCTGGACAAGATCAGCCTGCCGATCCTGCCCGGCTGGCAGGGCAAGACCGGCGCCGGCGGCGCGGGCCTGACCATCGGCGGCTACCCGTGCGTCTCCGACCCGGCCAAGAACTGCGTCCGCGGCGGTGTGTTCTCCGTGCCGGCCGTGGCGTACAAGCTCAAGAGCACGACGCCCGAGGCCGCCGCCAAGGAGGACATCCCGCTCAACGCGGACCAGTCCTACGAGGGCGGGCTCACCTCCCACAAGGAGCTGCTGTCGCAGCCGGTCACCGTCGCCGGGCAGCAGGGGTACCTGGTGCGCTGGCAGGTCGTGACGAAGGTCGGCGACGACGGCTACGTCCAGTCGCTGGTCTTCCCGTCACCGGCCGGCCCGCAGCAGCTCGTCGTGGTCCGCTACGGCTTCGACATCAACGCGCAGGCCCCCGAGCTCGACGTCATGGACCAGATCACCAAGGGCATCAAGGCCGCCAGTGGCTCCGGCGGCACGGGCGGCACCGGCGTCTGACCGCGCGCCCGCCGGCCGCCGGAAACGGGGCCGGCGGGGCCGGTGCGGCCGGGACGTTCAGAGGAACGTCTTGCCCTCGCCCCGGTAGGTCGGCACCGTCGCGGTGACCCGGTCACCCTCCACGAGCTGCAGGTCGGAGAAGCGCTCGCACAGCTCCCCGGCCTTGGCGTGCCGGAACCACACCTTGTCGCCGATCAGCAGATCGTCCGCGGGCGATCCGAGCAGCGGCGTCTGCACCTCGCCCGGACCCTCCTGCGGGTCGTAGCGCAGACCCTGCGGAAGGTGCGGCACGGGCAGCCGGTCGGGGCCCGCGGCGCCCGACGCCGGATAGCCGCCGCCCAGCACCGTCACGATGCCCACGCCGGGACGGCGCACCACCGGCTGTGCGAACAGCGCCGCCGGACGCCCCCGGAACGACGTGTAGTTGTCGAAGAGCCGCGGCACGAACAGCCCGGAGCCGGCCGCGATCTCGGTGACCGCGTCCTCCGCCGCCGTGTGCTGCACACTGCCGGTCCCGCCACCGTTGACGAACTCCAGCTCGGGAGCGACGGCGCGCACCGCCCGCACCACCTCGGCCCGCCGGACCGCCAGTTCCTTGCGCGCGGCGGCCTGCATCAGCCGGATCACGCGCGAGCGCACCGGGCGGCCGGCCAGCGAGTCGCCGACCCCGGCCACATGGCCCTCGTACGCCATGATCCCGGCCAGCCGGAATCCGGGCCGGCGGGCGATCGCCCGGGCCAGCTCGGCCAGTTGCTCGGGCTCCCGCAGCGGGGACCGCAGCGCGCCGATCCGTACCCGGCCGCCCAGCATCCGCAGCGACGTGTCGAGTTCCAGACAGACCCTGATCCGCTCCGAGCCGCCGCGGCGGGCCGCGTCGATCAGGTCCAGCTGGGAGATGTCGTCGACCATCACCGTCACGGCGGCGGCCAGTTTCGGATCCCCGGCCAGCTCCGCGAAGCCGTCGCGGTCGGCGGACGGGTACGCCAGCAGCACGTCCTCGAAGCCGGCCCGCGCCAGCCACAGCGACTCGTCCAGGGTGAACGACATGATGCCCGCGAACCCGTCACGGGCCAGCACCCGTTCCAGCAGCGCCCGGCACCGCACCGACTTGGACGCCACCCGGATCGGCTTCCCGCCGGCCCGGCGGGTCAGATCGGCGGCGTTGGCGTCGAACGCCTCCAGGTCGACGATGGCGACCGGGGCATCGAGATGGGCGGTGGCCCGGTCGTACCGGACGCGGTCGGCTGCGGGATCAGACATGCGCGCAGCTTGCCAGACGGTGACTACCGAACGGTAGGGGTCGTGGGTCACGGGCAGGTCCCGGGCTGCGCACGGCCGGGCGGGAGGCACTTCCACGGCACTTCCGGGGCGGATCATCCCGGTACCGCCGGGTCTGGCGGTACCCGCCGCGGCACCCGTCCCGCAGTACCCCCCGCGACCTGCGCCGCTCCCGATCCACGGCATCGCCGGAGCCCGTAGAGTGGCGCCAGACCGTTTCTGACGAATGGCGGCGTCCGCCCGGAGGGCAGGACCTGCCCTCCGGGCTGGGGCACCTCCCAGCGGCAGCCGTTGGGGCACCTCCCAGCGGTAGTTGTGGGGGCACCTCCCAGCGGTAGCTGGGGGAGATTCGGCAGACACGGTCCGGACCACGTAGGCACATTGCGAGGGGGCACGGGTGAGCACCGGGGTCGAGAACGGAGCGGGGCAGCCGTCCCCTCCGCAGCCGCCCGCCTTCCCCGCGCTCTACCCGACGACCCCGCCGCGACCCGTGCACCGCCCGGCGGCCCGTGAGCCGATCGCCGCGCGCAGCCCCCAGGAGCGGCCGGCGGAGTGGACGCCCGCACCGCCGACCGTGCCGCCGCCGCCCGCCGCACCGCCGCCCGCCGCACCACCGGCCGCCGCGTCACCGTTCCTGGCGCGGCACCCGGAACCACCGCGCCCCGGCACTCCGCCGCAGCAGGCACCGCAGCAACAGGCATGGACGCGCTCGGAACCCGAACCACCCGCCGTACCCGAGCCGTTCGCGGTGCCCGTGCCGCCCGCCCGCCGTCCCCGTACGGCCGCCGGCCGGACCGCGTCGGCGCTCTGCCTCGTTCTGGGCCTCGGCCTGTTCACGGGCGCCGCCACCGGCGCCCTGATCAACCACGACCCGGCGGCGGTCGGGACCACCCAGGGCGCCTACGCCCGCGCCGGCGACCTGTGGCACAGCGTGCCGGTCGACACGCTCCTGCCGCCCGTCGTCAGCCGGCCGGGCGCGGGACCCGGTGGCGCCGACCGCACCTACACGCGGATCGGGGTCGCCCCGGCCGCCGGCTGCGCGGGCGCCTTCGACCCGCTGCTGGCGAAGGTGCTGGCTCCCGTCGGCTGCGTGCAGGTGCTGCGCGCCACCTACGTCGACGCCACGTCCAGCCGCGTCACCACCGTGGGCCTGCTCGTCACCGGCGGCGACGCCGCCGGCATGAGCGCGCTGAACCACCGCTGGAACAGCGAACACCTCGGCTCCCGGCTGGATCTGATGCCTCATCCGGTCGCGTTCCCCGGCACCGCGGCGGCCTCCTTCGGCGACGCGCAGCGGGCCAGCTGGACGGTGAGCGTCTCCGCCACCCTCCCCGTCGTGGTCTACGCGGTGAGCGGCTTCGCGGACGGCCGTCCGGTGCCCGAACCACAACCGGCCGCCGCGGCCACCGCGCCGGGCGCCACCTCCGCCCCGGCGCAGGCCGGCCTCGGCACCGACGTCCTCGTCCTCGCCGCCGACCTCGACGCCCGGCTGCGCAAGGCCGTCACGACCGACCCCGCGTCCTCCCAGGGAGCATCGTGAGGAGATCAGCCGCCCTCGGGCGTACCGCCGCCGCTCTGCTGGGAGCCCTGCTCGCCGTGCTGCCGGCCGCGTCCGCCCGCGCCGATTCGGTCCGCGACGCGGAATGGACGCTGGACGCCCTGCACGCGCACGACGCCTGGCGCACGACCCAGGGCGCCGGCGTCACCGTCGCCGTACTGGACACCGGTGTCGACGGCACCCACCCCGACCTGGCGGGACAGGTACTGCCCGGCAACGACCTCATCGGCTTCGGATCCGGTCCGGGCGACAGCACGTGGGCCAAGCACGGCACCGGCATGGCCGCCATCATCGCCGGCCACGGCCACGGCCCGGGGTACTCGCAGGGTGTCCTCGGCATCGCGCCACGGGCCAAGATCCTGCCGGTCCGGGTGATCCTGGAGGAGAAGGACCCCCGGCGCGACGAAGCCCGCGCGAGCAGGGGAAAGGCCGTTCCGGACGGGATCCGCTGGGCCACCGACCACGGAGCCGGCGTCATCAACCTGTCGCTCGGCGACGACAGCGCGACCGCCGCGCCCACCGCGGACTACGACAACGCGATCCAGTACGCCCTCGGCAAGGGCGTGGTCGTCGTCGCGTCGGCGGGCAACGGCGGCGAGCAGGCGGACCGCGCCTCGTACCCGGCCGCCTACCCGGGGGTGATCGCGGTCGCGGCCGTGGACCGGGTCGGCGCGCACGCCTCGTTCTCCACCCGGCGCTGGTACGCCTCCGTCTCGGCGCCCGGTGTCGACGTCATCCTGGCCGACCCCAACCGCAAGTACTACGAGGGGTGGGGGACCAGCCCCGCCTCGGCGTACGTCTCCGGCGCGGTGGCCCTGATCCGCTCCGCCTACCCGAAGCTGAGCCCCGCGCAGATCAAGCAGCTCCTGGAGAGCACCACCCGTGAGCGGCCGGCCGGCGGCCGCAGCGACGCGGTCGGCACCGGTCTGATGGACCCGGCCGCGGCGCTCAAGGCGGCGGCGAAGCTCGAACCCCGGGGCGAGGCGCCGACCCCGGCACCCTCGGCGCGGCGGTACTTCGGCGCCGGCCCGACGATCACGCTCTCGCCGGCCGCGGACGGCGGCGGACTCGGCGACGGGGTGGCGGTCACCTGCGCACTGCTGGGCGGGGTCCTGGTCGGCGCGGCGGCGCTGCTCTGGTTCCGCCCCCGCCTCGGCCGGTCACGACGCCGGGCGACGCACGGAATCCCTACCTGAACACCTGACGATCCCTACTCGAACGCCCCGACCGCCGCCTGCGCGACGTCCTCGGCCAGCGCGATCCCCGCGGCCTGAGTGGTGTTCCCACTGCTCAGGACCGCGACGAGATAGGTGCTCCGGTCCGTGGCGACCTGGCCGATGCTGTTGATGTCCCACAGCCCGGTCGTGCTGCGCTGCAGCCAGCCGTTCTTGAGCGCGGTGTCGGAGGCCGGCACCGCCGCGGCCGTGACGCCCCAGTCCTGGCCGTCGGATATCCGCCCCATCAGCCCCTGCAGATACGTTCGCGAGGCGGCCTCCAGCGGTGAGTCGTCACCGAACACGGCCTGCAGTAGCCGCAGTTGGTCGGCGGCCGTGGTCCTGGTGAGCCCCCACAGGTCGCCGTCGCCGCCCTCGGTCCCGGTCAGCCCGAGGCGTTCGTTGGCCTCGGCGAGACCGTCCGCGCGGCCGACGGAGTGCCAGAGCGCGGTCGCCGCGTCGTTGTCGCTCTGCTCGATCATGACGGTGGCGTTCGCCTTCTCCCCGGCGGTGAGACCGCGCCCGGCGTCCTGCGCCGTCAGCAGCAGCGCCGCGAGGATGTCGACCTTGACGATGCTCGCCGTGTCGTACGTCCCGTCCCCGTACACCGCCTGCGCGCCGGACGCGGTGTCCAGCACAGCGACGGAGAAGTCGGCGTCGGTCGCGTCGGCCATGGTGCCGAGCGCGTCGCTCAGCTCCTGGTCGCGGTCCGCCGCGGATGCCCCGGTCTGCACGCTCTCCCCACCCTCCCCGGCCGGCTGCGCCGCGTCGGAGGAGGCGGCCGGCCGCACGTGTGCCTGGGCCGGCGGCCGCGCCATCGCGCGGACGCCCGCCACCACCCCGCCGCCCGCCAGTACGACGGCCGCGATGGTCGCGATGATGACGGTGCGGCCGGTATGACGGGTCCGGTGCCGGTTGTGAGGTCGCATTCCCACCAGCATTGGAATCGAACCTGCGGGCACGCTGAGACACGGATGAACAAGCCGTGAGAAAGCGGGCCGTACGAGCCCGTCGACGGCTGCCGATCGGGTCCCGATACGCTGCCCAGCGTGTCACTCAAGAATATCCCCGACCCGGGCTTCGCCGACGACGACGGTTCGGCCGACGCGGCGCTGGCCACCGCACTCGCCGCCTACGCCGACGACAGCCGGGCCGAGCCCGGTGTACTCGCCGCGCTGCCCGGCGCCCGTCTGCTGGTCCCCGTGGTGGCCGTACTGGGCGAGGTGGAGACCGGCCCTGACGGCCTGCGCCGCGAGAAGACCAGCGACATGGCGGTGCCCACGATCCAGGCCGCCGACGGACGGCGGGCGCTGCCCGCCTTCACCTCGGTGGAATCCCTCGCCCGCTGGCGCCCCGACGCCCGGCCGGTCGCGGTCCCGCTGCACCAGGCGCTCCAGGCCCTCGCGCACGAGAAGGCCGACACCCTGCTGATCGACATGGCGGGCCCGGCCCCGTACGCCCTCACCGGCCCGGCGCTGCGCGCCGTCGCCCTGGGGCGCGAGCACGTGGATCCGCTCGGTGATCCGGAGGTGCTCGGCGCGCTGCGCGCGGCCGTCGCCGCCGAACCGGGTGTGCTGCGCGCGTATCTCTCCCCGGCGGGCACCTCGGACGGCACCCTCGGCCTGGTCCTCGCCCCGGACGCGGCCGTGGCCGAGGTGGCCCGGCGGATCGCTACCGCCCTGTCGGCCGACGAGGTGTTGCGGTCCCGGCTGGTCCGCGGGCTCGACCTCGCGCTGCTGGGGCCGGATGCCGAGGTGTCGGGCGAGCCGCTCTTCACGCGTTGAGCGGACCGGTCCGGCCGACGGCCGGGTGACATCCGGTAGGCCCCACTCTCTGCCGAAGTGTGCGATGTGGTCATGGGGCCGAGAATGCGAGAGCAGACCGACAGCGCACGCATACGGGCAGTAATCGACGCCAGGAGGCCCCATGGACAAGCGGACAGTGACCTGTGAATTCCTGGGAACGCTGCTGCTGGTCTTCTTCGCCGTCGGATCCGCGGTGCTGGCGGGCGAGTACATCGGCACCCTCGGCATCGCCCTCGCCTTCGGCTTCACGCTGCTGGCGCTGGCCTACGCGCTCGGCCCGATCTCCGGCTGCCATGTGAACCCGGCCGTCACCCTCGGCATGCTGGTCGCCGGGCGCGTCAGCGTCAGGACGGCCGTCGAGTACTGGATCGCCCAGCTGCTGGGCGGCATCGCGGGCGCCGCGCTGCTCTTCCTGGTGGCCAAGCAGGTGCCGGGGCTGAAGACCAGCGGGGCGTTCGGCACCAACGGCTACGGCAGCCGGTCCGCGGTCGGCATCAACATCGGCGGCGCGTTCGTCGTCGAGGTGGTGCTGACGTTCCTGCTGGTGTTCGTAGTGCTCTCGGTCACGCACAAGGTGGCGGTGTTCGGCTTCGACGGCCTGCCGATCGGCCTGGTGCTGGCCGCGATCCACCTGGTCGGCATCCCGCTGACCGGGACCTCGGTGAACCCGGCGCGCAGCCTCGGCCCCGCCCTGTTCGCGGGCGGGGCCGCGCTGTCGCAGCTGTGGCTGTTCATCGTGGCGCCGCTGATCGGCGGCGCGCTGGCGGCTCTGGTGCACCATGTGACCCACCCGCCGACGGCCGCGCGGCACGGCGGCCTCCGGGTGGACGACCTCGCCGACCAGGTCGACGATGCCGCCGGGGACGCCGGGACGGAACGGCCGGAGCCTGCCTGACGCGACCCGGGGCGGCGCGCCCGGCTTCGGTTCAGCTGTAGACGGGACCCGTGAGCTTCTCGCCGGGCCCGTGGCCGGGCTCGTCCGGCACCAGGGAAGCCTCGCGGAAGGCCAGCTGCAGCGACTTCAGACCGTCCTTGAGCGGGGCGGCGTGGTAAGTGCTGATCTCCGGCGCGCCGGCGGTGACCAGGCCGGCCAGCGCGGTGATCAGCTTCCGGGCCTCGTCCAGGTCCTTGTGCTCCGGGCCCTCCTCGGCGAGGCCCAGGTTGACGGCCGCCGCGCTCATCAGGTGGACCGCCACCGTCGTGATGACCTCGACGGCGGGGACGTCCGCGATGTCGCGGGTCATCGCGTCGAAGTCGGGGTTCTGGTTCTCGTCACTCATGGGCCTCACGATAGGCGACCGCGACACAGCCGGATGTCGACGGGTACGATCCCGCCGATTACGGGCTTCCCCAGGTCACTGGTATGCTTGCAAATCGACCGGCCGGACACACCTGTGCCCGGCCCACAAGTGGAGGCTCCGATCTCCCACCCGACCGACCGAGAGGTTGGCGGGTCCGGTCAGGCAGCGTTCTTCGGTGGATGGTTCTTCCGGACACCGAAGTGAGGCACGTGCTGCCCGATGCGCCCCGCGGTGTTCCGTGGCGGTGCTCCCGGTTTTGAGGAGCCCTGCCTGTGACCTGTATGGGGCGTTTTTTGCGTTCCTCGTGCAGGGGTCGGACGACACAGACGTTACGTGGCTGTCCGCCAGGCGGCCGCGTGGTGCAACCGAGGAGGCCCCATCAGCGCCGAGCCCCGCATCGTCGAGCCTCGCATCAACGACCGCATTCGCGTCCCCGAGGTGCGACTCGTCGGTCCCAGTGGTGAGCAGGTCGGCATCGTGCCGCTTGCCAAGGCCCTGGAGCTTGCGCAGGAATACGACCTCGACCTGGTCGAGGTCGCAGCGACCGCACGTCCGCCCGTGTGCAAGCTCATGGACTACGGGAAGTTCAAGTACGAATCGGCCATGAAGGCCCGTGAGGCGCGCAAGAACCAGGCGCACACGGTCATCAAGGAGATGAAACTCCGGCCGAAGATCGACCCGCACGACTACGACACCAAGAAGGGCCACGTCGTCCGCTTCCTGAAGCAGGGCGACAAGGTCAAGATCACGATCATGTTCCGTGGTCGCGAGCAGTCCCGCCCCGAGCTGGGCTTCCGGCTGCTGCAGCGACTGGCGTCCGACGTGGAGGAACTCGGCTTCATCGAGTCGAATCCGAAGCAGGACGGCCGAAACATGATCATGGTTCTCGGTCCTCACAAGAAGAAGACCGAAGCGATGGCCGAAGCCCGCGAGGCAGCGGCCGTTCGCAAGGCCGAGCGTCAGGGTTACGGCTCCGACGACGAGTCGGAAGAGCACGACGAGTCCTTCGACGGCACCGTCGAGAACTCCGAGGGTTCCGAGGAGTCCGCCGAGGCGCCGGTCGTCGAGGCGGCCGAGGAATCGGCCGAGAAGCCTGCCGACAAGCCGGTCGAGGACAACTGAGACCGCGTAAGGCCCCGGGGCACCGTTCCGGGATGGAAGACAGTACTGACGCTCTCCGTCCGCACCTGTTGCGGACGGGAGGGCCAGCGACGAGGAGACTACGGCGACATGCCGAAGAACAAGACGCACAGCGGTGCCAGCAAGCGCTTCAAGGTCACCGGCAGCGGCAAGATCATGCGTGAGCGCGCCGGCCGTCGTCACCTGCTCGAGCACAAGCCGTCGAGCAAGACGCGCCGCCTCGCCGGCACGGTCCAGCTCGCCAAGGCCGACACCAAGAAGATCAAGAAGCTTCTCGGTCTGTGACGGCCGCGCCCCATCGTCCGTGAGGACAACGAGGGGCGCGACGTCCAACCGGGATCCCATCGCTTTCGGGCCGCGTGAGTCCCCCCGCGGTCCCCTACAAGGAGTTATCAAGTGGCACGCGTCAAGAGGGCTGTAAACGCCCACAAGAAGCGCAGGGCAATCCTCGAAGCGGCGAAGGGTTACCGCGGTCAGCGTTCGCGCCTGTACCGCAAGGCCAAGGAGCAGGTCACCCACTCCCTGGTCTACAACTTCAACGACCGCAAGAAGCGCAAGGGCGACTTCCGTCGTCTGTGGATCCAGCGCATCAACGCCGCTGCCCGCCAGAACGACATGACGTACAACCGCCTCATCCAGGGTCTGAACGCCGCCAACATCGAGGTGGACCGCAAGATCCTCGCCGAGCTGGCCGTCAACGACCCCAACGCCTTCGCCGCGCTGGTCGAGGTCGCCAAGAAGGCGCTGCCCACGGACGTCAACGCGCCCAAGGCCGCCTGAGAACGACGCGACGGGGTGCTGCCGGGGTCGCCCCGAGTGACCCCCACGCAGTCCCCGGACCCGCAGGCTGAGCCTGCGGGTCCGTGTGCTGTCCCGGCGCCCAGGGACTACGTCACCTCCCGGATCCACCCCAGAAGCGAGCACTCCCCATGGCGAGCCCCGAGCCCGAGCTGACCTCCTTGCGATCCCCGCGTGTCACCGCGGCCCACCGCCTGGCCAAGCGCAGCTTCCGCGGCAAGGAGCGACGGTTCATCGCCGAGGGCCCGCAGGCGGTCAGGGAGGCCATCAGCCACCCCGGCGGCGCCGCCGGGCGGACGCTCATCGAGCTGTACGCGACCCTCGAGGCCGCCGAGCGGCATGCCGACATCGTCGCGGCCGCCCGCGCGATCGGCGCCCCGGTGCTCACCGCGGCCGACGAGGTCGTCGCCGAGATCTCCGACACCGTCACCCCGCAGGGCATCGTCGGCATCTGCCGCTTCCTGGACTCCCCGTTCGAGGAGATCCTGGCGTCCGCCCCGAAGCTCGTCGCGGTCCTCGCGCACGTCCGGGACCCCGGCAACGCCGGGACCGTGCTGCGCTGCGCGGACGCGGCCGGGGCCGACGCGGTGATCCTCACCGACGCCTCCGTCGATCTGTACAACCCCAAGTGCGTGCGTGCCTCGGTCGGCAGTCTCTTCCATCTGCCCGTCGCCGTCGGAGTGCCCGTCGAGAAGGCCGTCGCCGGTCTGCGCGCGGCCGGAGTGCGGCTGGTCGCCGCCGACGGCGCCGGTGTACGGGACCTGGACGCCGAACTCGACGAGGGCACCATGGGCGGCCCCACCGGCTGGATCTTCGGCAACGAGGCCTGGGGACTGCCGGAGGAGACCCGCGCACTCGCGGACGAGGTGGTGCGCGTCCCGATCCACGGCAAGGCCGAAAGTCTCAACCTCGCGACGGCCGCCGCGGTGTGCCTCTATGCCTCCGCCCGGGCGCAGCGTGCGCCCGGAGGGTGCCGCTCCGTCACATCCAGCTAGTAGGGTTGCGGCCCGGGGGCCCTGAGAAGGGGGGTGCGGAGATGGACGTCGCGGCTACCGAGAGCACCACGCCTGCCATGCTCGCCGGCTGGGCGGCGGGCCTGGGCGAGTACGGACTCACACCGGACGACCTTCCCGACGGACTCGTCGTCGCGGACGAGGACGGCCGGGTCATCTGCTTCAACTCCGCCGCCGCCCGGATCACCGCGCTGCACCCGGCCGATGTGCTGGGCGCCCCGATCGAGCGGGCGCTGCCGCTGGAGGACCTCGAAGGCCGCCGCTGGTGGTCGCTGACCGACCCGTACCAGGGGCTCGCGATCAGGGTGGGCCAGCCGGAACGGAATCTGCTGCTGCCCGGCGGCCGTGAGGTGCTGGTCTCCGCGCGCTATGTGCGCACCCACCCGACCGGTCCGGTCCGCCGGCTCGTCGTCGCCCTGCGCGGCACCGAGGCGCGGCGCCGTACCGAGCGCAGTCACGCCGAGCTGATCGCCACCGTCGCGCACGAGCTGCGCTCGCCCCTCACCTCGGTCAAGGGCTTCACCGCGACGCTGCTGGCCAAGTGGGAGCGGTTCACCGACGACCAGAAGAAACTGATGCTGGAGACCGTCGACCAGGACGCCAACCGCGTCACCCGGCTGATCGCCGAGCTGCTCGACATCTCCCGGATCGACTCCGGCCGCCTGGAGGTGCGCCGCCAGCCGGTCGACATCGCCGCGATGGTCCAGCGGCATGTGGACTCGCATGTGGCCGCCGGGCAGTCCAGGGAGCGCTTCCGGGTCGACGTCACCCAGCCGCTGCCCGCCCTGTGGGCCGATCCCGACAAGATCGACCAGATCCTCGGCAACCTGCTGGAAAATGCGGTGCGGCACGGCGAGGGACAGGTCACCATCGAGGTGGCACCCGCCGTTCTGGGCGCCCCCGACAAGGACCGCGCGGAAGGTACGGCACTGACGGTGAGCGACGAGGGCCCCGGCATCCCCGAGGAGTCGATGAGCCGCGTCTTCACCCGCTTCTGGCGGGGGAGCAAGCGCGGCGGCACCGGCCTGGGCCTGTACATCGTCAAGGGCATCGTCGAGGCGCACGGCGGGACGATCGCGGTCGGCCGGGCTCCCGGCGGCGGCGCCCAGTTCCGATTTATTCTGCCCGTCGGGGCGCCGGCGTTCATGGCCTGAGCCATGGCCCTGCTCGGTCCGATGGGCGTGACCGGCCAATCAGCGCGGCCCCAGTAGACTCGACCCTTGGCATGTGTCCGGTCGGGCAGGCCGCTCACAGCACCCAATTCGGAACGGGAAGAGATGTCGGCACCGAACAAGTCGTACGACCCTGTCGAGGTCGAGGCACTGAAACCCGAAGAGATCGAGCGCATGCGGGACGAGGCGCTCGCCGCCATCGCCGCGGCCGCCGGCCTCGACGAGCTGCGCGAGGTCAAGGTGGCACACACCGGTGACCGGTCGCCGCTCGCCCTCGCGAACCGTGAGATCGGCGCGCTGCCGCCGCACGCGAAGGCGGAGGCCGGCAAGCGCGTCGGCCAGGCCCGCGGCGGGGTGAACAAGGCGCTGGCCGCCCGCCAGGCCGAGCTGGAGGCCGAGCGCGACGCCCGGGTGCTGGTCGAGGAGGCAGTGGACGTCACGCTGCCCTACGACCGGGTCCCGGCCGGTGCCCGGCACCCGCTCACCACGCTCTCGGACCGCATCGAGGACATCTTCGTGGCCATGGGCTACGAGGTCGCCGAAGGCCCCGAGATCGAGGCCGAGTGGTTCAACTTCGACGCCCTGAACTTCCCGCCGGACCACCCGGCCCGCGAGATGCAGGACACCTTCTTCGTCCAGCCGCTGGCCGGCGGCTCCGACGGGGACTCCGCGGAGTCGGGTGTGGTGCTGCGCACGCACACCTCCCCGGTGCAGATCCGTTCGATGATCGACCGCGAGCCGCCGGTCTACGTGATCTGCCCCGGCCGGGTCTACCGGACCGACGAGCTGGACGCCACGCACACCCCGGTCTTCGCCCAGGTCGAGCTGCTCGCCATCGACGAGGGCCTGACCATGGCCGATCTCAAGGGCACGCTGGACCACATGGTCCGTGCGCTGTTCGGCAGTGGCCTCACCACCCGGCTGCGGCCCGCGTACTTCCCGTTCACCGAGCCGTCCGCCGAGATGGACATGCAGTGCTTCGCGTGCCGCGGCGAGTCGGCCGTCAACCCGGACCGCCCCTGCCGGACCTGCTCCTCCGAGGGCTGGATCGAGCTGGGCGGCTGCGGCATGGTCAACCCGCGGGTGCTCACCGCGTGCGGCGTCGACCCCCGGAAGTACAGCGGTTTCGCGTTCGGTTTCGGCATCGAGCGGTTGCTGATGTTCCGTCACAACATCGCGGACATGCGAGACATCATCGAGGGTGACGTGCGTTTCACCCTTCCGTTCGGGATGGAGATCTGATGCGGATCCCGCTTTCTTGGCTGCGGGAGTACGTCGACCTGCCCGCCGGCGAAACCGGCCGTGACGTCCAGGCCAAGCTCATTTCCTCCGGCCTCGAGGTCGAGACCGTCGAGCAGCTCGGCGCCGGCCTCACCGGCCCGCTGGTGGTCGGCAAGGTCCTCACCATCGAGGAGCTGGAGGGCTTCAAGAAGCCGATCCGCTTCTGCACGGTCGACGTCGGCACCGCCAACGGCACCGGTGAGCCGCAGGAGATCGTCTGCGGCGCCCGGAACTTCGCCGTCGGCGACAAGGTCGTCGTCGTACTGCCCGGCGCGACGCTGCCCGGCGACTTCAAGATCGCCGCACGCAAGACGTACGGCAGGACCTCGCACGGCATGATCTGCTCGGCCGCCGAGCTGGGCATGGGCGACGACCACGACGGCATCATCGTGCTCCCGCCGGAGCACGAGGCCGGCACCGACGCGATCGCGCTGCTGGAGCTCGTCGACGAGGTGCTCGACATCGCCGTCACCCCGGACCGGGGCTACTGCCTGTCGATGCGCGGTGTCGCCCGCGAGACCGCCATCGCCTACGGGATCTCGCTCAGCGACCCCGCGCTCCTCGACGTGCCGCCGCCGAACGCGTTCGGCTACCCGGTCCAGGTCGGCGACCCGTTCGGCTGCGACCGCTTCACCGCCCGCACCGTGGTCGGCCTGGACCCCGAGGCCCGCTCCCCGATCTGGCTGCAGCGCCGGCTGCAGAAAGCCGGCATGCGGCCGATCAGCCTGGCCGTGGACGTCACCAACTACGTGATGCTCGAGCTCGGCCAGCCGCTGCACGCCTACGACAGGACCCGGGTCGACGGACCGATCGGCGTCCGCCGCGCACAGCCCGGCGAGAAGCTCACCACGCTCGACGGCGCCCAGCGGGTGCTGGACGCCGAGGACCTGGTGATCACCGACAACAGCGGTGTGATCGGCCTGGCCGGTGTCATGGGCGGGGCCAACACCGAGATCGGGGACGCGGTCCGCGACGAGACGACGGGCGAGGTGCGCGGCACCACCGACGTCGTCATCGAGGCCGCGCACTTCGAGCCGGTCGCCATCGCCCGCACCGCCCGCCGGCACAAGCTGTCCTCCGAGGCGTCCAAGCGCTTCGAGCGCGGCACCGACCCGCAGACCACCTCGGCCGCCGCACAGCGCACCGCCGACCTGCTGGTGCTGCTCGCGGGCGGCACCGCGGAGGCCGGCGTCACGGAGATCATCTCCCCGTCCGCGCCGCGCACCATCTCCATCCCGGCCGACCACCCGGACCGCGTCGCGGGCACCGAGTACGGCCGCGAGACCGTGGTGCGCCGGCTGCAGCAGGTCGGCTGTGACGTCTACGGCTCCGACGAGCTCGTCGTCACCGTGCCCAGCTGGCGCCCGGACCTCACCGACCCGAACGACCTCGCGGAAGAGGTCATCCGGCTCGAGGGGTACGAGAACCTGCCGTCGACGCTGCCCAAGCTGCCGTCCGGCCGCGGTCTGACCGGATCGCAGCAGCTGCGCCGCCGGACCGGCCGGGCGCTGGCCGGAGCCGGCTACGTCGAGGTGCAGAACACGCCGTTCCTCGGCGAGGCCGCCTTCGACCAGCTCGGCCTGGAGGCGGACGACCCGCGCCGCCGCACCGTCAAGCTCGTCAACCCGCTCTCCGACGAGGAACCGGCGATGCGCACGACGCTGCTGCCGGGGCTGCTGGCCACGCTGCGCCGCAACATCGGACGGGGCTCGCACGACCTGGCCCTGTTCGAGACCGGTCTGGTCTTCCGGCCCACCGGCGCCGAGCCGGCGCCGCCGCGGCTGCCGGTCGACCGCCGGCCCACCGACGAGGAGATCGCGGCCCTGAACGCCGCGCTGCCCGAGCAGCCGCGCCGGGTCGCCGTCGCCCTGTCCGGCGCGCGCGAGCAGGCCGGCTGGTGGGGCAAGGGCACCGCCGCGAGCTGGGCGGACGCCATCGAGGCCGGCCGCACGGTCGCCCGCGAGGCGGGGGTCGAGCTGATCGTCCGCCAGGACCAGCACGCCCCGTTCCACCCGGGCCGCTGCGCGGCGCTGCTCGCCGTCGTGGACGGTGAGGAGCTCCTCGTCGGCCATGCCGGTGAACTGCACCCGCGGGTCGTCAAGGCGCTGCACCTGCCGGACCAGACCTCCGCGATGGAGCTCGACCTGGACCGCGTGGAGCGGGCGTCCTCCGGACCGGTGCCGGCACCCCGGGTGTCCACCTTCCCGGTGGCCACCCAGGACGTCGCCCTGATCACCGACGCGTCCGTACCGGCAGCCGAGGTGGAGGCCGCACTGCGCACCGGTGCCGGTGAACTGCTGGAATCGCTGCGGCTGTTCGACATCTACACCGGCGAGCAGGTCGGCGAGGGCAAGAAGTCCCTGGCCTACGCCCTGCGCTTCCGGGCCGCCGACCGCACGCTGACGGCCGAGGAGACGACCGCCGCCCGCGACGCCGCCGTCGCCGCGGCCACCGCGGCCACCGGCGCGGTGCTGCGCGGCGCGTGACAGCGGCCCTTCGGGCCTGACCGAACGCCGATGGGGCGCACCCGGATCTCCGGGTGCGCCCCATTCGTCGGTCCGGGCCCGGCGGGGGGCACGGTCGTACGGTCATCGCTCACGGGATTCGGGCCGGTCCAGGATGCGCAGCCAGCTGCCGTCCGGCTGGCGGCGCGCCACCTGGGCGCGGCCGCCGGTCCCGTCGGCGGACCGGGTGGCGGTCAGCGCCAGATCGCCGTTGACCAGGGTGGGCAGCGACTCCTCCAGCGTGAAGCGCGGTGCCTGCCGCAGCAGTTGCTCGATGACGCCGCGGATCGCCTCCCGGCCGACGGTCTCGCTGCCGAGCGGGAACCCCAGCACGGCGTCCGGCTCGTAGAGCGCGGCGACTCCCTCGGCGTCGCCCGCGTTCGCCCGCTCCACGAACAGCCGGGCCAGGTCCTCCGGTTGTGCGGCGGCTTCGCGTGTGGTGGTCATGGTCGCTCGCTCTCTTCGGTTGGGTCACTGGTCGATTGGTTTCTCCTCTCCCATGGTGCGACGCCATCGAGCAGAAGTCGAAGAGATGGATCGTATGAGCGGCAGAAGTATCGATTATGGGTAAGCGCTTGTCCCCGTGCGGAGGTTTCTTCGCTCGATCGGGTGATTCTGCAGGGCTGGGTGTCGTGGGAGGTGCACGGATCGACAGAATCGGTCGCGACGCGGGGGCCCGATCCCTGTGGGGGCGGTTCCGTCGCCGACCGCGCCAAACGGCTGCGAGGGGGAGCCGGCGGGATGATCCGTATCAGAGCAGTTCTCGGGGTGCCGTACGGCACCCCGGCCGTGCTGATGTACGTGCTGCCCGGTGTCTGGATCGCGCTGGTGCTGGTGGTCGCGGTGGTGGCGCCCGACGGGGTGAGCCCGCTGCCGGCGCTCGCCGTGGCGCCCGCCATCGCGTGCGTGGGCAGCGGTCAGCGGCAGTGTGTACTGGTCAGCGGTGTCATCGCGCTCGTGGCGCTGGTGGCGGGGCTGGTGGGCCAGGGCGTCCGTGAGGTGCAGGAGCGGCTCGGCACCGGGGTGGCGGTGCTCGCCGTGGTGGCGCTGTGTTTCTGGATGGCCGGCCGCCGGGCGGTGCTGGCGGCGGAGCTGGAGCGCACCCGGGAGATCGCCGTCGCCGCCCAGCGGGTGCTGCTGCGGCCGCTGCCGCCGCGGGTGAACGGCTATGCGGTGGCGGGCGAGTACCTCTCCGCGAGCCTGGGCGCGCGGGTCGGCGGCGACCTGTACGAGGTGCTGGCCACGCCGTACGGGCTGCGCGCGGTGCTCGGTGATGTCCGGGGCCATGGGCTGGCCGCGATCGACTCGGTCGCCGCGCTGCTCGGCAGCTTCCGGGAGGCCGCGCACGACGAGCCCGAGCTGACCGGGGTGCTGTCCCGGCTGGACCGCTCGCTCCACCGCCATCTGCGGCAGCGTTCGTGCGCGGAGCACCCGGCGGTGGCGGACACCGAGTCGCAGAACCCGGTCGCCGAGGAGTTCGTCACCCTGCTGTTGGTGCAGCTGGGCGACGACGGGAAGCTGGAGACGGTCAACTGCGGTCATCCGCAGCCCTTTGTGACCGGGCCGTACGCGACCGGCGAGCGCCCGCGGCCGCTCGCGGTGGGGGAACCGCTGCCCCCGCTGGGCCTGTTGGACGACGGCGACCGGGCGGCGCCGGCCCATCGCGGCGCGCTGCTGCCCGGCCAGGCCCTGGTGCTCTACACCGACGGGCTGCAGGACGCCCGCAACGCGTCCGGGACGTTCTTCCCGCTCCCCGAAGCCGTGGCGGCCGCGGCCGCCACCGCGTGGATCGGCGGCGCACTGGCCGCCGCGCCCTTCGCCCGCGCGCTGAGCGCCGCGGCCCTGCGGCACACCGGCGGCCGGCCGGCCGACGACATGGCCCTGCTCGTCCTGCTCCGCGATGTGGCCCGCGTCCCGCTGCGGAACCGTTCCGCCGCACTGTCGGGAACGCCGCGCCGCTGAGCCGTTCCGCTGAGCCGCTCCAGGGCCGCGGGCTACGGTGGCGGGTGGTCCCGGTACGTCGTACTTTGCGGATATCTCTCGTCTTCGCAAGGACGCCAGGGACGCAACGGAACGAGGTGTTCGCAGTAGCCGGTGAGTTCGAGGTCTACCAGGACAAGGCCGACAAGTGGAGGTTCCATCTCAAGGCGGGCAACGGCGAGATCATCGCGGTGGGTGAGGCGTACGAGTCCACGTCCGGCGCGATGAACGGGGTGGACTCCGTCAAGCGGAACGCCGGTGACGCCGCGGTGCAGGAAGTCGCCGGCACGAAGAAGCAGTAGTCGGGGTCCGGCGCGGCGGGCAGGCACTCGGCACAGGCCCAGACGGGATAGTCGCCGCCCTCACGCGGGCGCAGCGTGCCGACCCGTGTCGTCCCGGCGCCGCTCGCCGCGCAGCGGAAGCATGTACCGGTCACGGTCGGCCTCCCAGAGATCGTCGCGGACCGCACCACCCGTCCTGCCGCGGTGTGCCTGGCAACGCAGGGCGGGCGGTGCGGGGTGGGCCGCCGCCAATGCACGAGGGGGAGTCGGCGACCCGGGGCACAGTCAATCCCGCCGCCAACTCCCGGGGGAGCGTGTGCGACCGGCATATGCGGGTGCTCCGCTCACACCCCGTGTGAACGGGCTGGTACTACGCTGCGCGCAGTGGGCGAAACCAGGGGGACCGGATGGAACCCAACACGCTGTTCGACGCCGTCCTCGACGAGGCGGGTGCCTCCCATGCGGGGCTGGCCGCCCGGATCAACGCACTCGGCCGGGCCCGGGGAATGCCGCTCCGCTACGACCGCACCGCGGTGACCCGCTGGATCAAGGGCCAGCGGCCCCGCGGCGAGGTGCCCGATCTGATCCGCGAGGTGCTCGGCGGCCTGGTGCAACGCCCGCTGACCCTCGCCGACATCGGGATGGACCGGGGAGCCGTGGTCCAGACGGCGGGTACCCCGCTGACGGGTTTCGTGGAACGCGCCACGGCGTTATGGCGTGCCGACGAACAGCAGCGCCCCCATGTGCGCACCGCGCCCGTACTGACCGGGCCCAAGGCGGTCATGCCGCTGTGGGAGTGGGAGAACCCGCCGGAGGACATGGACGTCTCCCGGACCGGGGTGCAGCGGGTGACCGGCGCGGACGTGGCCATGCTGCACGCCGCCCGCGCGCACTACGAGGAGCTGTACCGGGGAGCGGGCGGCGTGGCGACCCGGGACCGCGTCGTCGGGTTCCTCAACGCCCAGGCCGCGCCGCTGCTGCGCGGCCGCTACTCCGATCCCCTCGGCCGGCAGCTGCACCGCGCGGTCGGGGCGCTCGTCGGGATCGCCGGGATCTGCGCCTACGACACCGACGCGCACGGGCTCGCGCAGCGCTACTTCCACCAGTCGCTGCGGCTGGCCAAGGCGTCCGGGGACCGGGGGCTGGGCGCCTGCGTGGTGGGCATGCTGGTCTACCAGTCGCTCCATCTGCGGGACTACCGGCAGGCGGTGGCGTTCGCGGAGGCGGCGCTGCGCACGGCGGGCCACAACGTCACTCCCGCGCTGGCGGCGGATCTGTACGCGATGCAGGCCAAGGCGTACGGGCGGCTCGGCGACCGGCCCAGCGCCCACCGCTGCGGCCGGCTCGCCGAGACCGCGGAGCAGCGGATCAGGACCGAGGACGAGCCCGCGGAGACCGCCTACGTCCAACCGGGGCTGGTGGACGTGCAGTTGGCGGAGGCGTTCCTGAGCCTCGGTGAGCTGCGGCCCGCCCTCGAACACGCCGTCCAGGCGGTGAGTTCCCCGTCGCACGCCCGGGGACGGGTGCACCGGCTGGCCGTGCTGACCCATGTGGAGCTGCGCCGGGGCGAGGCCGATCACGCCGCGACGCTGGCGGTCCGGATGGTGGAGCAGGGGCGGGGTATGGAATCGCAGCGTCTGCGCGACCGGTTCGCGGCGGTCCGCGGCCATCTGGCCGCCTACGACAGCGTGCTGGTGGTCCAGGCCGCGGGGCTCATCGACGAGCTGCTCCGCGTTCCGTTGTGACGCTCACGCGAGCTGCGATGTTGTCACCATCCGAAAGGAAGGTGGCGGAATCGTGCAATGGAAGAACCTTAGTGAGCGAACTGTGTACAGAAACCGCTGGATGCGCGTCAATCTCGCAGATGTCGAACTCCCCGACGGGCGTCATCTCAACCACTACCTGATCAGGCTGCGGCCGGTCGCGCTGGCCACCGCCGTCAACGAGGCGAACGAGGTGCTGCTGCTGTGGCGGCACCGGTTCATCACCGACAGCTGGGGCTGGGAGCTCGCGGCCGGGGTCGTCGAGGACGGCGAGGACATCGAGACGGCGGCGGCCAGGGAGATGCTGGAGGAGACCGGCTGGCGACCGGGGCGGCTGCAGCACCTGCTGACCGTCGAACCCTCCAACGGCCTGACCGACGCACGCCACTTCGTCTACTGGTCGGAGGAGGCGGAGTACGTCGGTCATCCGGAGGACGACTTCGAGTCGGACCGGCGGGAGTGGGTGCCGCTCAAGACCGTGCCGGACATGGTCGCGCGGGGTGAGGTCCCCGCGTCGAACATGGCCGCCGCGCTGCTGATGCTGCATCATCTGCGCCTGGGGTGATGTTCGCGGCCGAGCAGGCTGTTCAGGACGTGGAGTGCGGCCGCCCGCCGTGCGGGTCTGCGGGACCACACGGCGGGTGCGGCGGCGCCGATCAGCAGCAGGAGGGAGAGGGCGGCGACGGCGACCGCGGGCACCAGCGCGCGGCGTCCGCCGACGACGATGGTGAGCGTGCTGAGAGGGAGGCTGAGGATCACGGGGGAGAGTGCTCTATGGGGATGGTCCGGTCTCATGTAAAAATAGTGAAGCACTTGAGAGACGTTTCGTCTACGAATTGGGACGGTGGGCATGGTGGGCAGTGAACGCCACGATCAGCTGTCCCGGTTGGTCCAGGAGGCGCAGACGGCCGGGGACTCGTACCAGGACCTCGCCGACCGGGCCATCGACCCGGTGACCGGGGCCACCGTCTCCAAGCCGTATCTGCACAAGCTCGCCCGCGGCCAGGTCGCCACCGCTCCCGGCCCCGTCCAGCTGCGCGCCATCGCCGCCGCGCTGCGCCGGCCGGCCGCCCTCGTGCAGCGGGCCGCCGCCGAGCAGTTCCTCGGCTGGGTCTCGGACGAGGTGCAGGGCTACGACGACGACATGCGCGTCATCGTCACCTACGCGGAGGCCATGCCGCCCGCTGAGCGCCGACGGCTGCGCGCCACGGTCGAGGCGTGGGAGCGGGCGCGGGCCGAGGAGCGGTAGCCGCCGGAAGGTGCGCTGCGGGGCGGTCGCGGAGGCTCGCTCGCGGGGTCGGATTCCCTTGCGGTTGTTGGCCGGTACAGCTGTTGTCGGGGTGTGGACCCGGCGGTACGTTTCCCCGTGACGCGCATCCGGTGCCTGGATTCGGCCGGTCGCGCGTGCCATCGATGGGGAATACCGTGATCCGGATCGTCTATCTCCTGGCCCCTCTCGAACCCGATGTCGGCGCGGTCGTCCGCGAACGCCGCGGCCGGGTCGAGGTCTATCTCTCCGACCGCCATCACACCCGTGACGGAGTCGCGGCCCTCAACAGCGCCTCCGAGGAGCTCCTCGCGGCAGGGCACTGGTTCCAGCTCTGGAAGGGCGAGATCGTGTCCATCCGGTCGCCCGAGCACTGACCGGGCGGCCGGGCCGCGGGCCGGAGCGGCGCGGTCAGCGCGCCGCCCCGGCCGCCTTCAGGGCGGTCACGGTGGCCGCCGCGAGGCTGTCGAGGTACCCCTTGGGCAGCGGGGAGCGGATCACGGCGAGCCGCCAGTAGAGCGGGCCCGCGATCAGGTCAAGGGACAGGTCCGCGTCGGTTCCCGCCGCCAGTTCGCCGCGCTCGACCGCCTTGCGCACGACGGCCGCCGAGATACCGCGCTGGGTGTCGCGCAGCGCCGTCTGCAGGGCCGCGGCGATCTCCGGATTGCGCGCCGCCTCGGCGAGCAGGTCCGGGATGATCTGCGACGCGACCGGATGCCGCAGGGCGCGCGCGGTGACCTCCAGCAGTAACCGGACGTCACCGAGGAGCGAGCCGGTGTCCGGTGCGGGCATGCCCTGGACCGCCACGGCGGACACCGTGTCGAGGACCAGCGGCAGTTTCGAACGCCAGCGCCGGTAGACCGCGGCCTTGCCGACGCCGGCCCGGCGGGCGATCCCCTCGATGGACATCCGGCCGTAGCCGACCGCCGCCAGCTCGTCGAAGACGGCGCTGCGGATGGCGTCCGTCACGTCCTCCCGGAGCACGGCGGCTCCCGCGGGGGCGCGACGAGGGGTTCGGGGCTCCGTTGGCATGCCACCGAGCCTAGCGTGACGTGGCGACGGAACGGTTGCGTTCCATTCAACGGATGCTCTACCGTCGGACCACACGACGAGACGGATCCGTTCCGTCGTGTCGTGTTCACTCCCCGTTTTCGCCTCGAACGAAAGCGCGTCACATGACCTTGCACACGGACGCCCCCGCGGCGGCGCAGGACCTGGACAGCCCGGACGGCGGGCTGTCGGCCGCTGAGCTGGCGGCGAAGTACGGGCTGTCGGTCAGCGGTGCCCGGCCGGGCCTCGGCGAGTACACCCGGCAGTTGTGGGGCCGGCGGCACTTCATCAATGAGTTCGCGAAGGCGCGGACGCAGGCGCAGTACACCGATGCCCGGCTGGGTCAGCTGTGGCAGGTGATGACGCCGTTGCTGAACGCGGCGGTGTACTACCTGATCTTCGGGCTGTTGCTGGGTACCGACCGCGGTGTGGACAACTTCATCGCGTTCCTGGTGACGGGCATCTTCATCTTCACGTTCACCCAGTCGTCGATCATGAGTGGCGTGCGGGCGGTCGCGGGGAACCTGGGCCTTATCCGGGCGCTGCACTTCCCCCGGGCGTCGATGCCGATCGCGTTCACGCTGATGCAGTTGCAGCAGCTGCTGATGTCGATGCTGGTGCTGTTCTCGATCGTGCTGATGACCGGCGAGGTGCCGACCTGGTCGTGGTTGCTGGCGATTCCGGCGCTGTTCATCCAGTCGATCTTCAATGCCGGCCTGGCGCTGGCGGTGGCCCGGCTGGGCAGCAGGATGACGGACCTCGCGCAGCTGATGCCGTTCATCCTGCGCACGTGGATGTACACCTCCGGCGTGATGTACAGCATCAGCAATTTCACGAAGACGGCACCGTATTTCGTGAAGATCCTGCTCGATGTGAATCCCATCGCGGTGTACATCGACCTGATGCGCTTCGCGCTGATCGACAGCGTGACCGCCGAGGAGATGCCGCCGCACGTGTGGGCGGTGGCGGTGGGCTGGGCGGTCGTGGTGGGTGTCGGCGGGTACGTGTATTTCTGGAAGGCTGAGGAGAAGTACGGCCGTGGCTGAGACAGTGGAGATCGAGAAGCGCGCCACCGGCACCGGCACCGACCGGAGCGCCGCCGGCAGCACCGCCGTTCAGGCTCCGGCTCCGGCCCGGTCCCGTATCCCGACCGTCATCGTGGACGATGTGCACATCGTCTACCGGGTGCACGGCGCCGGGAACAGCAAGGGCAGCGCGACGGCCGCCCTCGGCCGCCTGGTGTCCCGTAAGTCGTCGCCCAACGTCCGGCTGGTGCACGCCGTGCGCGGGGTGAGTTTCACCGCGTACCGGGGTGAGGCCATCGGTCTGATCGGGTCGAACGGGTCGGGCAAGTCGACGATGCTGCGGGCGATCGCGGGTCTGCTGCCGCCGGAGAGCGGCCGGGTCTACACCGACGGCCAGCCCTCGCTGCTGGGGGTCAACGCCGCGCTGATGAACGACCTGTCCGGCGAGCGGAACGTCGTGCTCGGCGGTCTGGCGATGGGGATGTCGCAGGAGGAGATCCGCGAGCGGTACCAGGGAATCGTGGAGTTCTCGGGAATCAACGAGAAGGACGATTTCATCTCGTTGCCGATGCGGACGTATTCCTCGGGTATGGCGGCCCGGCTGCGGTTCTCGATCGCGGCTGCCAAGAACCATGACGTGCTGATGATCGACGAGGCGCTGGCCACCGGCGACCGTTCTTTCCAGCGCCGCTCGGAGGAGCGTATTCGCGAACTGCGCAAGGAAGCGGGCACGGTCTTCCTGGTCAGCCACAACAACAAATCGATCCGCGACACGTGCGACCGGGTGCTGTGGCTGGAGAAGGGCGAGCTCCTCATGGACGGCCCCACCGAGGAAGTCGTCAGCGCCTACGAGAACGCCCACGGATGACGGACCGGCCCGCCGTCGGAACGGCGGGCCGGCTCTTTCACTGGTTCATCAATGCGGTCAGTACTGGTAGAAACCGGCCCCGGTCTTACGGCCCAGCCGGCCCGCGTCGACCATGCGCTGGAGCAGCGGGGGAGCGGCGTACAGCGGCTCCTTGAATTCGTGGTACATCGAATCCGCGATGGCGGCAATGGTGTCCAGACCGATGAGGTCGGAAAGCTTGAGCGGGCCCATCGGGTGCGCGCAGCCCATTTCCATACCGTTGTCGATGTCCTCGCGATTGGCGATTCCGGACTCGAACATCCGGATCGCCGACAGGAGATACGGGACCAGCAGCGCGTTCACCACGAATCCGGAGCGGTCCTGGGCGCGGATCGCGTGCTTGCCGAGGACGTCGGTGACGAGGCTCTCGGTGCGCTTGAGGGTGTCGTCCGCGGTGGTGAGGGCCGGAATCAGCTCGACGAGCTTCTGCACCGGGGCCGGGTTGAAGAAGTGGATCCCGAGCACGTACTCGGGACGCGAGGTGGCCACCGCGAGCTTCACCAGGGGGATGGACGAGGTGTTGGAGGCCAGGATCGCGTCCGGCCGGGTCACCACCTGGTCGAGGACCTGGAAGATCTCGGTCTTGACCTGCTCGTTCTCGACCACGGCCTCGATCACGAGGTCACGGTCGGCGAATTCGCCGAGGTCGGTGGTGAAGCTCAGACGGGCGAGTGTCGCGTCCCGCTCCTCCTCGGTGATCTTGCCGCGTTCCGCGGCCTTCCCGAGGGAGTTCGTCAGACGGGTACGGCCGAGCTCCAGGGCCTCGCCGGTGGTCTCCGCGACCCGGACGTCCAGTCCGGCACGGGCGCAGACCTCCGCGATACCGGAGCCCATCTGCCCGGCCCCCACCACTCCGACGCGCTGGATGTCGCTCACTCGTAAGCCTTTCGCTGTGGTACAGGAATAAGCGGGCGCACCACGCGGTAGCGGGCCCGCCCGCTCCGACGTTACTCCGCCGGTGCGGAGGATTGCTCCAGCCCCCCGGCCGCACCATCATCAGCGGGACAGCACCCGACGATCAGGGGGCACGGATGGGGCACATCACTCGCAGGACCTTCGCCGTGGGAGCCATCGGCACCGTGGGCGCGGTGGCCCTGGCGGCCGCCACCGGGACACCCGCGGCGGCGGCCGCCAAGGCCGGGACCACGGAACGGGAGCGGCCCGCGCGCCAGTTCCGCGGTATGTGGATCGCGACCGTCGCCAACACGGACTGGCCCTCCGCAGCCGGCCTGCCGGCGGCGGAGCAGCGGCGGGAACTGCTCGATCTGCTGGACACCGCCGTCGAGCGCCGGCTCAACGCGGTGATCCTCCAGGTCCGGCCCACCGCGGACGCGCTGTGGGCGTCGCCGTACGAGCCGTGGTCGCAGTACCTCAGCGGGACCCAGGGCCAGGACCCCGGCTGGGACCCGCTCGGCACGGCCGTGCGCGAGGCGCACCGGCGCGGTCTGGAACTGCACGCCTGGTTCAACCCGTACCGCATCGCCAACAACACCGACCCGAACCTGCTCACCCCGACCCACCCGGCCCGGCTGCACCCCGAGTGGGTCGTCCCGTACGGCGGGAAGCTGTACTACAACCCGGGGCTGCCGGAGGTGCGGCGGTTCGTCCAGGACGCGATGCTCGACGCCGTGCGGCGCTATCCGGTCGACGCGGTGCACTGGGACGACTACTTCTATCCGTACCCGGTGGCGGGGCAGGTCTTCGACGACGATGCCGCGTACGCCGCCTTCGGTTCCGGGTTCCCCGACCGGGCGGCCTGGCGGCGCGACAACACCGACCGGCTGGTGCGTGAGACGGCCGTCCGGATCAAGCGGATCCGGCCGCACTCCCGCTTCGGGATCAGCCCCTTCGGGGTGTGGCGCAACCGGGCGACCGACCCGCTCGGCTCCGACACCACAGCGGGCGTCCAGACCTACGACAACCTGCACGCCGACACCCGCGGGTGGGTGAAGAAGGGGTGGATCGACTACATCGTTCCCCAGGTGTACTGGAACATCGGGTTCCCGGCCGCCGACTACGCCAAGCTCGTCCCCTGGTGGGCGGATGTGGTCTCCGGAACGGACGTCGACCTGTACGTGGGCGAGGCGCTGTACAAGGTGGGTGTCGCCGGCCAGCCCGCGGCCTGGCAGGACCCCGCCGAGCTCTCCCGCCATCTCACCTTCGACCGCGACTTCCCGCAGGTGCGCGGCAACGTCTTCTTCTCGTCGACCCAGGTGGCGTCCGACCCGCGCGGAGCGATGACCCGCGTCGTGGCCGACCACTACGGCGGCTGCGCGCACCCGCCGCACTGAGCCGCCGCACTGAGCCACCGGGGCCCGTGGTCCGCCAAGACCGCTCCTGTGCACGGCGGTTGCCGCGGGCCTTCCGGCGGATATTCGTTCGATCAAGGGGTTCGGGCCTGTTAGCGTCCTCCTGTGGCGAAACTCAATCAGATCATCGCGGTCGAGAAGGGCGTCAAGTCCAAGTCCCAACAGGAACTGACCGCTTCCCATCACGACCTGCAGAAGCCCGTTCTGCTCTCCGGGCTCTCCCGGACCTATCAGCCGAAGGACGAGGAGGGCGAACAGCTGCCCCCCGAGTCGACCCGGGTCCAGATCAAGGCCGAGGACGTACTGCGGACGACCGCGGTCACCCTCACCCGGCTCTTCGACGTCACCGCCACCAAGGACTGGGCGAACTGCGAGGCCCGCGCCGACGTGACGGTCGACGGCCGCCCGCTGGTGCGGGAAGTGCCGGTGTCGTACCTGCTGTTCCTGGAGAAGCAGCTGGTGGACCTGCACACCTTCATCCGCAAGCTGCCGGTGCTCGACGCCTCGGAGTCGTGGAACCTCGACCCGTCGAGCGACGCGTGGAAGACCGAGCCGGTACGCACCATCCGTACGAAGAAGGTGCCGCGCAACCACGTCAAGGCCGAGGCGACGGAGAAGCACCCCGCCCAGGTCGACGTGTACTACGAGGACGTGCCGGTCGGTTACTGGACGACCGTCAAGTTCTCCGGCGCCCTTCCGGCCCGGCGCGTCAACGAGCTGCTCGAGCGGGTGGAGAAGCTGCAGAACGCGGTCAAGTTCGCCCGCGAGGAGGCCAACAGCGCGGAAGTCACCGACCAGCGGGTCGGGGACGCCGTACTCGGCTACCTTCTCGGCCCGTAGCCGGCCACACCCCAACAGACCCCCTCCGCCTATGTGCGGAGGGTGCGCCAGGAGCGCAAAGCTCAGCCTGAAGCTTGTCGTGACGACGTGGTTCCAGTGGGGGTTCGAGTCCCTCTCCCGGCACTACCGGCCGGGGTAGCCCAACTGGCAGAGGCAGACCGCGATCAATCTCAGACTCTTGCTCCAGACTCAGCATTCGCCGCCGATCGCCGGATCCACCGGGTTCGGGCTTGGTCGTCAGGTGCCGGTTCGAATCCGGTCCGCCGCTTCCTTCCTGCGGCGGTAGTTCAATGGCAGAACAAGACGACGTAAAACTGACCCGTACCCACTCGCGCCGGCGTGTGCATATGGGCGGCATCAACAGGGGCCCGGGAGCTGGACACGCTCTCGGGCCCTGCTCCATGTCCGGGCCCGTTGCCCGTTGTGAACCCCTCACCCGGTGCCGGCTTCGAGGCCGGCGAGCAGTCCGGCGACGGCCCCGTCGAGCAGCCCGAGGAACACGCCGACCGCCGGGGACGGTGACAGGCCGCGCGCGGTGGCGGCGTGGACGGCGCGGCCCGGGACGTCGTCGGGATGCAGGGCCACAAGGGCGATGTCGGCCCGCACCGAGGCGGCGGCCAGCGCCGGGACGAGCGTGACGCCGAGTCCCGCCGCGACGAAGCCCTGCTTCGCGATCCACTCGGCCGCGACGAAACCGATCCGCGGCAGCCGGTCGAAGAGCGGGGCGCCCGTCTGCCCTTCCAGGGCGGCGTTCGCGCGGGAGGCGCACTTCTCCGTGGCGCTCGCGGCCAAGGACGTCCGTCTCGCGACCGACGCCGCCGAACTGCCGGTGGCGAGCGCGGTGCTCGGCTTCCTCACGGAGTTCCCCGAACTCGCGGACGAGGACCTGGCGCAGGCCGCCCAGCGCTTCCGCACCCGGGCCGGTGGCCGCCTCAGCGGCGAGGCCGCGCTTCCCACCGACCGCTGGAAGCAGCGTCCGCATCTCGCAGCACACGACCTAAGGCCGGAACCGCTGGGTACGGTGAACGGGCGCGGGTACGCGTCGGGCAGGACCGTGCTGGGACAACGTGGTTCCGTACACCGGGAGGCGAAGGTGCTGGACATCCGGCGGGTGACGCGGGCGGCGGACGTGATCGACGCGGAGACCCTCTTCGACGGGCCGGCCCGTCCGGAGTGGGCGGCCCGGTTCCTCGCCGAGCCGGGCCATCACCTGCTGGTGGCCTACCGGGGAGCGGAGCCGGCCGGGTTCGTCACCGGGGTGGAGATGACCCACCCGGACAAGGGGACCGAGATGTTCCTCTACGAGCTCGGGGTGGCCGAGGGGCACCGGCGGCGCGGCATCGGACGCGCCCTGGTCACCGGGCTGGCCGCGCTCGCCCGCGAGCGCGGCTGCTACGGGATGTGGGTGCTCACCGACCGCGACAACCCGGCAGCCCTGGCCACCTACCGCTCCACCGGGGCGGACACCGACGAGGCCACCGCCCTGCTGTCGTGGACCTTCACCACGGACAGCGTCCCGGAGCCGTAGTGGTCCGCCCCGGTCCGCCGCCCGTCCCGCCGCCCGTCCCGCCGTCCGGTGCCCGTCCGGTGCCCGCCCGGCGGCGTGGCCCGGACGTCCGGGGGACTCGGCTAGCCTGAGGGCACAATGAACCGTTTGACGACGTCATCGGGTGCGTACGACCTCACCCGCTTCCCCGAGGACCCCCGCGACAGGCTCCGTGCCTGGGACGCCGCCGACGAGTACCTGCTGCGGCACCTGGACGGCAGCGCGCCGGACGGCGGCGAGCCGGCGCCCGTGGACCTCTCCGGCACCGTCGTCGTGGTGGGCGACCGGTGGGGCGCGCTGGTCACCTCGCTCGCCGCGCACCGCCCCGTACAGATCACCGACTCCTTCCTCGCCCAGCAGGCGACCCGGGCGAACCTGGCGCGCAGCGGGGCCGAGCCCGGCACGGTACGGCTGCTTTCGGCCATGGACCCGGTCCCGGACCGCATCGACGTCCTGCTGGTCCGGGTGCCCAAGAGCCTCGCGCTCCTGGAGGACCAACTGCACCGGCTCGCACCGCGGCTGCACGCGGGCACCGTCGTCGTCGGCACGGGCATGGTCACCGAGATCCACACCTCGACGCTCACCCTCTTCGAAGAGCTCATCGGTCCCACCAGGACGTCGCTGGCCGCCAAGAAGGCTCGCCTCATCTTCAGTACGCCGGACCCCGCGCTCGTCCGCACCGACAGCCCGTGGCCGCGTACGTACCAGCTGCCCGGCGACGTCGGCGCGGCCTCCGGCCTGGCCGTCACCAACCACGCGGGCATCTTCTGCGCCGAACGCCTCGACATCGGCACCCGGTTCTTCCTCCGGAACCTCCCGCAGCGCGACGGCCCCGAGCGCGTCGTCGACCTGGGCTGCGGCAACGGCGTGGTCGGAACGGCCGCGGCGCTGGCCAACCCCGGCGCCGACGTGACGTTCATCGACGAGTCCTTCTCCGCGGTGGCGTCGGCCGAGGCGACCTTCCGGGCCAATGCCGGACCGGACGCCAAGGCCGAGTTCCTGGTCGACGACGGCCTGTCGTCCGTCCCCGCCGGCTCGGTGGACCTGGTGCTGAACAACCCGCCGTTCCACAGTCACCAGGCGACGACCGACACGACGGCCTGGAACATGTTCACCGGATCCCGCGAAGCGCTGCGCGCCGGGGGCGAGTTGTGGGTGATCGGCAACCGGCATCTCGGCTACCACGTGAAGCTGCGCCGGCTCTTCGGCAACTGCGAAGTCGTCGCGAGCGACCCGAAGTTCGTCATCCTGCGAGCGGTGAAACGCTGATCACGGCCTGACGCGGCGGCTCAGCGGGCCGCCGCGTCCCGGAGGGCGTCGATCAGGCCCAGCAGGGCGGGCTGGGCCGGCGAGGTCTCGCGTACCGCGGCGTAGATCGCCCGGACCGGCTCCGGTCCGCGGACTCTGCGCACCACGATGCCGGGATGATGGCGGTTCCCCAGTCCGAGCGTCGGCATCAGACCGACTCCGAGGCCGGCCGCGATGAATCCCTGGGCCGTGGCGTAGTCCTCGCTCTCGACCACGAAGTCCGGGCTGAAGCCGGCCGCGGCGCAGGCGTCGACGACGGTTTCGAGGCAGGGGCCCGCGGGCCATTCGTTGCCGACCCAGGGCTCGTCGGCGAGGTCGGTCAGATCCAGCACCTTCTTCGCCGCGAGGCGGTGTCCCTTGGGCAGTACGGCGCGGTAGGGGTCGTCGAGCAGGTGCACGAGACGGATGCCCGCGCTGGGCCGGTCGCGTGGGTGCACCACGATCGCCAGATCGGCCCGGCCCTGTTGCACCTCGGGCAGGGGATCCTCGGGGTCGACGAGCTTGAGGTCGATCCGTACCCCCGGATGTTCGTCACGCAGCCGTGCCAGCGCGGGCGCGACCAGCGTCGCGCCCGCCGTGGCGAAGTAGCGGACCGACAGCTGCCCGGTCCGGCCGGCCCGGAGGTCGGCCAGTGCCGTCTCCGCCTCCGCGACGTTCCTGCTGATCACGGCCGCGTGCTCGGTGAGCAGCAGTCCGGCCGCCGTCGGCCGTACGCCCCGGCCGAAGCGTTCGAGCAGCGCCGTCCCGGCCTGCTTCTCCAGCGCCGCCACCTGCTGGCTGACGGCGGAGGGGGTGTACCCCAGATTCGCCGCCGCCGCGGTCACCGAACCACTGGTGACGACCGCCCGCAGCACCTGCATCCGTCTCACATCGAGCATGTAGGAGAGCTTAATGGTGCATGCAACTCTTTTCTCTTGTCCTGTCGTATCGACTCGGGGCACGGTGATCACCTGAGACGGAAGACCGAACAGGGAGACAGCACGTGAGCAACAACGGCAGTGGTGGGTCCGGCCCGATGGCGTTGGTGCGGATGGGCGTCCTCGCCCTGCTGTGGGGATCGACGTTCCTGTGGATCAAGTTGGCCCTGGACGGCCTGTCGCCCGCTCAAGTGACGTTCACCCGCTGCGCGTTGGGCGCCCTGGTGCTGCTGGTCCTGTGCTTCTCGTCGCGCCGCCACCTGCCCCGCGACCGCGCGACCTGGGGCCATGTCGTCGTGGCCGCCTTCTTCTGCAACGCCCTGCCGTTCGCGTTGTTCAGCGTCGGGGAGCAGACGGTCGACTCCGGCGTGGCCGGCGTCCTGAACGCGACCACCCCGCTCTGGTCCCTGCTGATCGGCCTCACCATCGGCACGGAACGCCGGCTCCACCCCGCCCGCCTGGGCGGACTCCTCCTCGGATTCGCGGGCACGCTGCTGATCTTCGCCCCGTGGGGACGGAACGGACTCGTCAGCTGGGGTTCCGCCGCCATCCTCGGGGCGGCGGCGAGCTACGCCGTCGCGTTCGCCTACATGGGGCGCCATCTCGTCGGGAAGGGCACCGCCACCATCGCGCTCTCCGCGTCCCAGCTCATCGCCGCGACGGGACTCAGCGCGCTGACCCTGCCGATCGGCGGCCTGGCGCCCGTACACCCCGGCCCCGCAGCCCTGTTGGCTGTCGTCGTCCTGGGGATCTTCGCCACCGGGATCACCTTCCACCTCACCTACCGGCTCATCGCGGACGAGGGCGCCACCAACGCCGCCACCGTCGGATACCTGCTGCCGGTGGTCTCGGTGGCGCTGGGCGCGATCGTGCTCCACGAGGACGTCAGCCTCAGGACCGTCGCGGGCATGGCCGTGGTCCTCGTCGGCGTCGGCATGACCCGCCGGCCGGCGCGAAGCGCGCGTGGGGACGGATCGCTGTGCGAGGGAGCCGCCCTGCCCGGCCGTCCGTAGCCGGCCGGAGCTGGAGCCAGGTCCGCGGTGCCGCCGGCCGGGCCGGGCGCCCCTTGCGTACGACCCGGCCGCCCGTTCTCGGCCGCCCCTGTTCATAGGGGCGGAACGCGGCCCGGCAGACCAGCAGCGCCACGGCGAACACCGGCAGCCAGGCCAGCCGGGCGAGCACCCAGCCCGGGCCGTCGGGCACGGTGTGCAGACCGGGCGGGGGCGAGCCCACGGGCAGGCCGGTCGCGGTGACCGCCAGGGGGGACGCCCGCCGGGCGGGAGACCGTGCCGACGCCGCTATCCGGAGGTCTCGCCGTTCATCAGCAGTTGCAGGGCCTTCTCGAGCCGGGCTTGCCTGCTCTCCGGCGTGAGCGCCTGGAGCAACGGCAGGATCGTCAGATAGCGCCCGGTCCTGTCGAGCGCCTCGAACGCCTTTCCCGCCGCGGGGTTCGCGTCGAGCGCGGCCGCGAGGTCGGGCGGCACGGCCGCCGTCCGCTGCGACGCGTAGGCCGCGGCCCACCGCCCGTCCTCCTGCGCCTTGAACACCTCGGCCAGCCCGGGTTCGCGCATCCGCCCCGCGGCGGTCAGCATCTCGACCTTCTCCACGTTCACCCGCGACCACAGGCTTCTGGGCCGGCGCGGCACGTACTTCTGCAGGTAGTGCCGCTCGTCCTGGGAGCGCCGCTGCCCGGAGATCCAGCCGTAGCAGAGCCCGATGTCGACCAGCTCGTCGGAGGTGACGCTCGGGATGCCGGAGTTCTTCTTGGCCATCCTGATCCACACGCCCTCTTGGCGGGTGAAGTGCCCGGCCAGCCAGTCCTCGAACGCCCCGGCGTCCGCGAAGGCGATGATCTCCACTCCGTCGAGCTCGTCCATGCGGCCCAGGCTATCGCCGGACCGGGCGCTCCAGTTGGCCCGACCGGCCGACCGGCCGACCGGAGCGCCCACGGGAAGCGTTGGGCGCCGCGGCGGCCGGAGGCGGGGTGCCCCGGCGTCCGGTCAGCGGGTGGCGAGCAGCTCCAGCGTGTCGATCACGCGGTTCGAGAAGCCCCACTCGTTGTCGTACCAGGCGGCCACCTTGATGTGCCGGCCGTCGACGCGGGTGAGGGCCGAGTCGAAGATCGACGAGGCGGGGTTGCCCGTGATGTCCGACGACACGAGCGGGTCCTCCGAGTACTCGAGGATGCCGGCGAGCGGCCCCTCCGCGGCGGTGCGGTACGCCGCCAGCACGTCGTCGCGCGTCACGTCGCGGGCGACGGTCGTGTTGAGTTCGACGATCGATCCCACCGGAACGGGCACCCGGATCGAGTCGCCCGACAGCTTGCCCTCGAGGTTCGGCAGCACGAGGCCGATCGCCTTGGCGGCGCCCGTCGTGGTCGGCACGATGTTCACCGCGGCGGCGCGGTCGCGGCGGGCGTCCCGGTGCGGGCCGTCCTGCAGGTTCTGCTCCTGCGTATAGGCGTGCACCGTCGTCATGAAGCCGTGCTCGATGCCGGCGAGCTCGTCGAGCACCGCGGCGAGCGGTGCGAGCGCGTTGGTCGTGCACGAGGCGTTCGAGATGATCGTGTGCAGGGCCGGGTCGTACGCGTCGGTGTTGACCCCGAACGCGAGCGTGACATCGGCGCCGTCCGACGGCGCGCTGACGAGCACCTTCCGCGCGCCCGCGTCGAGGTGGGCACGGGCGGCCTTGGCCGAGGTGAAGCGGCCAGTCGCCTCGAGCACGATGTCGACGCCCAGCTCGGCCCACGGCAGCTGCGCCGGTTCGCGCTCGGCGAGGACCTTGATGCGACGGCCGTCCACGACGAGGGCGTCCCCGTCGACGGTGACCGGGCGGCCGAGCCGGCCGGCCGTCGTGTCGTAGGCGAGCAGCCGCGCGAGGGTGGCCGGCTCCGTGAGGTCGTTGACGGCGACGACCTCGAGGGTGCTGTCGCGCTCGAGCAGCACGCGCAGCGCATTGCGCCCGATGCGGCCGAATCCGTTGATGGCGATGCGAGTCATGAGTGGTGTCCCTTCGGTTCACCACCAGGTTCTCGCGCACCGTCGGCCGGTGGCAGCGGCGTGATCGCCATGGTTCGAAAGGATCGCGCCACGCGGTGGCGGCCTACTCGCGCCGGGTGAACCTACTCGCCCCGGGTGAAGGTGCGCCGGTACTCGCTCGGCGTCGTGTCCAGGATGCTCTGGAAGTGCCGCCGCAGATTGGCGCCGGTGCCGAGACCGACGTCGGCGGCGATCTGCTCGACGCTCCGCTCCGAACGCTCGAGCAGCTCACGGGCCACGTCGATGCGGGCCCGCATGACCCACTGCATCGGTGTGTATCCCGTGTCCTCGACGAAGCGCCGCGAGAACGTGCGCGGCGACACCGCCGCATGCCGGGCGAGCACCTCAAGGTTGAGGGGCTCGCCGAGCCGGAGAAGGGCCCACTCGCGGGTGGCCGCGAACCGCTCGCCGAGCAGCTCGGGCACGCTGCGCGGCACGTACTGCGCCTGCCCGCCGCTGCGGTAGGGAGCCGCGACCAGGCGCCGGGCCGCATGGTTCGACGCGGCCACCCCGAGGTCGCCGCGCAGGATGTGCAGGCACAGGTCGATGCCCGAGGCCGCGCCGGCCGACGTCAGGACGCTGCCCTCGTCGACGAACAGGACGTTCTCGTCGAGCCGCACGAGGGGATGCCTCGCCGCCAGCGCCCGCGTGTAGTGCCAGTGCGTCGTGGCGCGCTTGCCGTCGAGCAGACCCGTGGCGGCGAGCGCGAAGGCGCCGGTCGAGATGGCGGCGAGCCGCGCACCCCGGTCGTGTGCGGCGATCAGCGCGTCGACGACGGCCTGCGGCGGGTCGTCGCGGTCCGGCAACCGGTAACCGGGGACGAAGACGATGTCGGCCCACTCCAGCGCGTCGAGGCCGTGGGCCACGTGGTAGGACAGGCCGTCGCCACCGTTCACGAGACCGGGTGCCGCCCCGCACACCCGCACCTCGTACGGCATGCTCGCGCGGGTCGTGAAAACCTGCGCGGGAATGCCGACATCGAGTGGCTTCGCACCCTGCAGCACAAGGACGGCGACGCGGTACAGGCGAGAGGCTGGCACGGAAAGAGGGTACGGGGGGCGTGACGTCGACAGGCTCCGCGCCGACCGAAGCGCTGAAAGGCCGCCTGAGGCGCTGAACGGCCGACCGAAGCGCCGGTCACACCGGTGTGACCGAGAATTTTGGTTGGCGAATCTTGATCCGAGCTGTGCAGGCCAGGCGGGATTGGGGAATTTTTGGTGGCAGATCTTGAGAGGAATAGTTGGCGAATCATGAGCATGAGTTTTCACTGTGCGTGAGTGCCGTTGAGCGCAGGCGGCGCGGCTGGTCAGACCGTGAGTGAGTGCTTCGCGACGCCGTGCGCAGCGCTGTCCGGAGCGGCAGTGCTGTCCGGACCTGCGGTGCCGGGGGCCGGGGGTGCTGGGGAGACGCTCCGAAGTCCTTCACAGCGCGCCGCCGGTAAACCCACCCACATCTGGAGCATCGGCAAGAAATCCTCCCCAGCAGCGAACGCCGCGTCGCACTGGAGCAAACACAGGGCAGAGTTCCCCGAGTTGCAGAACGCAAAGCAATACGTTGAACTCGCACACAGCTACCGCGTGCTCGCAGATGCTGGCAAGCCGGTAGTCGGGTACCGTATCTATGCTCAGAACAGTGGATCAAAAGCAGTCTTCGACGAATCCAAAAAGACGTGGTCAGCATTCAGTCCCGACGGAGTACCTCAAACCATGTACAAACCGTCCCCCGTACGATCCAGTGAAAAATAGAGGCGGCTATAGAGGAACTCTAGAGGAATGGCTAAAGGAACCTGGCCGCGGAACCGAAATCAAATAACAATGGGAAAATCATGGAAGCCTCGATCGAAACTTCCTGTCGCATTTGTGGTCTAACTGACGGGAAGACTCACATTTGGAAAGATGGGGAGCCTCTGTACATCATCTGCGAATGCTGCGGAATGGAGTCAGGAATCGGCGACGAAACCCTGGAACGCGTCCGCGAATATCGCGGCGCCTGGGTAGGCGAAGGCGCAAAATGGAGCGAGCCAAAGCGCAAGCCTGCGGCCTGGAATATTTTCGAGCAGTTGGCGAATATTCCTCTCCGGTGGCGCTGATCAATGGTTCACGTCTGATCTGAAGTCCATAGGATGCCAGCTCTCTTCGGCTTTCTATGATTGGCCGCCAGCTACAGCTGGCGGCCAATCTGTACTTGTGCACTGCTGTGCGTATCGGACGGGTTATGGGAGGTCGCGGAGCCCTTCCTGCCCACCGTTCTGGTGTGGCCGCAGGGCGGCGGGGTGGCGAACACCGGTGATTGAAGCGGGCTTTGCCACCGCGCTTCGGGGCGTGGAAATCGACTCTGCACCGCCGGTTCGCCATTAGCCCGCCACAACGCGATCGCGTCGGACCGGAACTCCGGCCAGTACGCGGCCCGGGAGGCTGATGATCAGCTGCGTGCCACGCAGCTGATCAGTATCGGTGGTCCCGAGGTCAGGGCCGCGGCGAGAATCGCGCTGGAAGGTCCTGCGCCACTGCTGCAGCAGTTCATCGCGTCGGGCCAGTTCATGGCCGAACGCAAGGACAATCTCGCCACCACCCACGCGTCCCAGGTCCAGGCGCTCATCGCCGGCGCGGACTCCGTGGCCGCGATCGCACAACAGAACGCCGCCGAAGCCCTCCGTGTCGCCGCTGTCGCCATCAACGCCGCAACAGACGCCGAGAACTACCGCAAACAGGCGCTGCAGTCCGCCGCGCAGGCCGCCACCTTCACCGAACAGGCCAGGAAGTCCGCCCAGGCGGCAGAGGCCTCTGCCGCCCGAGCCGCGGCATCCGCCAAGACCGCGCGCACGGCCGAAACCACTGCCAAAAACGCTGCACGCGATGCCACCAACTCCGCCACCCACGCAGCGGATTCGGCCGCCGCAGCACGCGGCTCCGCCGACGCGGCATGGTCCGCCGCCAACGAAGCCCGCGCCTCCGCCGTACAGGCCGGCAAGGACGCCGCAGCGGCGGACCAGGCGGCCATCGACGCTTGGAAATCCACCTTCACCAAGCTGATCGCGGAAGCGGCGGAACGTCGGCGCAAGGAGACAGAAAAGGCCGATCGGCAGCAACTCCAGACTCTGGAGGACGAACTCCAGAACGCGCTCGACGAGGACGAACCCGGTTGGTGGGATCGGAAGCTCAACGACTTCCAGTTCAGCACCGATCTCATCGGGATGCTCCCGGCGTAGGTGAGCCTTTCGACCTGCTCAACTGCGGGATATCCGAGATGCGCGGGAAGACGGTGGACGCCAGCCTGTCGTGCGCGGCCGCCATCCCCGTTATCGGCTGGGGCGCCACCGGAACCAAGTGGGGCGCCAAGGCCCTACCCCCGGTGCAGGAGTGCAAGGCACCGAAACGCTCCTGGACTTTCTGCGGGCCAATCGGGATGCGGGCAGGTCCACCCATATCTGGGCCACCAAGTACACCAAGGCCGGCAACGTCAAGGCCGATCGCGTCACACTCGCTCTTGACCACTGGAAAAAGCACCAGGCGGAGTTTCCGGAGCTGAAACAGCCCGGGGACTACGTCGCCAAGGCGCACAGCTACCGTAAACTGACGGATCCGGGAAGCCCCCCGCCGGGATATCGCGTTTTCGATCGAAAGCTCCCGAACGGGACAGATGTGGGGTGGATGGTTTACGAAACCAAGTCGAACACCCTAATTACGTACAATGCAGAGGGTCTCCCGGTAACAATGTACAGGCCATCGAAGTATGATCCCGCGACGAACCCAAATGGCTATAAGGAGGCTACGCTTGAGGATCATCTGCAGAAGAATGCCGGGGGAGCCGAGCGCCACTAGCTCAAGATGTGACGGAGGGAAAAAAGTTGGATGACGAGGACAACTACGAAGTCGTTTGCCGCGTCTGCGGTTACACTGACGATGGCGTTCTGTGGGAGTACGGCATTGCAACAGCCGTGATCTGCCCCTGTTGCGGATCGCAGACGGGCCTTAATGACTCGTCTCTGCAGGGCGTCCGAAATTATCGGGGCCACTGGGCTGATCGTGGATTCGACTGGTGGGCCCCGGATCGCAAACCTGAGAAATGGGATCGGCTCGCGCAGATGGCCAATGTGCCGCCGGAATGGGTCTGACGAGTGAAATGATCCACCGGGCGTGGAAAGGCCGGTAGCCGCTCCGCGCAAGGGCCCGCCCGCAGCACGCGGACGGGCCCTTGCCGCGAGAGCACGGGCCCGGACGGTTCGCGGCCGCGTTCCTCATGTCAGCCGAGGACATCGCATCCGAACTCCCGGAACGACTCGACTGGCCCAAATTTCTCCGCTTGAAGGCAAAATGGAACGTCTCGCTATCCATCCTTTTGGTTAGGGCAAAAACGCTCTGAGTCATGAGCGGACACATCTACGTGCAAGGATGGAAAGCATTGTCCGTCCGAGGATGGAGGAAAGTAGAGCCGGGGCTCCCTGGGAAACCCAGAAGCCCGGTACTATTGCAACGCGCACTTGATCTCATGGAAACAACTGGCCTCTCCTTCGCCGATTTCATCAATCGTTCTGGACTTCCGGAAGCCGACGTTCGAACCCTGCTCAGCCGGGATATCAGCGAACGACCCCGCGTGGAGTTTTGACCTGGGCCGTGACGGTTGGTGATCTGTTAAGCACTTGAGTCGAAGTCCCGGGCGAGCTGGTAGGCAAACTCAGCGAGGAGTTTCCGCAGGTCGGCGTAGTGCCGTAGCGGATCAGACCGGGCGAGGTTGTACCAGGTGGTGTTCCGACGTGGCAGCCGTACTCACCGCGTACGCGCGGGAGCAGCGACTGCTGACAGCGACGGACCCCGATCTCAGCACCGACCGGATCGGCGAGGGCCTGACGGCGGTCGTGTCGGTGAAGCTGGACCATCCCGAGTTCAAGGGCTCCACGCGCGACACGCTGGTCAACACCGCAGTGCGGACCTGCGTCGGACAGGCCGTCCAGGAACACCTCGGCAGGTGGCTGGAGGGGCACCCGGAGCGGGCCGCAGCCGTCATCGACCGGATCGACCGGATCGACCGGATCGACGGGATCGACCAGGGTGTCCGACGGGACTGACCAACAACGGATCGCCCTGCCGTTTCCCGGAACCGGCTACCAGCAGAGCGGTCGGCACCACGCGGACGCTCGACCAGGGTCCCGAATCCGTGCAGTCGGTCCAATTCATCGATCACAACAGCAACACCGACGGCCAGATCCTCTGAGACGCCGAGCGAATCGGACCAGATCATCTGAGATAGGGACCAGATCGCTCGAGACGGGACAGCGGGTGATGCTCTCTTCGGTGCAGGTCGCCGGCAGGCGGAGGGAGCTGGTTGGCGGATCTTGAGGGCGATAGTTGGCGGGCCGGGATCCGTCTTGGTCACGGTGCGTGACTGATGGTGGCGACCGCCTGTCTGGCGTGTTCCTCAAGGGCCGTGCAGAGCCAGGAGGCGGGGCCGGGTGGTTTTTGCATTCCCAACGCCTGAGTAGCGTCAGGTGCGACAACTCCGATGCACAACCACAGACCGGTTGCTCAGAACAAGGAGCCCCAGAGGACCTCTTCCGGGTCCGGTTCTTCTGGGTGGAGCATGCAGCGTCTGCAGCGCAGGAGTCCTGGTTCGTTGGTGCCCGAGGCGGCGCTCATCCACGGCAGGGCCTCCATGGCGTGTGCGCGCTCGTTGTCGGCGAGGGTGTCGACGGTCCGGCGGAGCTCCTCCGGTGCGGATTGGTCGGTGAGGCAGAGCCAGCCGACCGCCGCCGACAGACGGGCTTCGGGGGCCTCCGCCCGGTCGTGCCACCGTTCGCGCAACCAGGTGACAGTCGGCGGGTGCGGGTGGGCCCGCGTGATCTCGGCGGTGGCCAGGAGCAGGGCGGCGCGGACCATGGCGTCGCCCTCGGTGGCGAATCCGTTGGCCAGGGCAGTCCGGATGGTGTGGGTGGGGTCGGCGGCGGTCGCCAGGACGTAGGCGGCGTCGACGCGGACGGTGAGGTCGGAGTCTCCGAGAAGGGGCAGGAGTGTGGAGGTGGCGGTGGTGATCGCGGCTCGGGCGGCGGCCACCGACCAGCCGGCCGGGTAGCCGGTCACCTCGTAGCCGTAGTCGTCGTGGGTATCGGGGGCGTGGCGCCGGGGATCGTTGCGGTGAAGGAGGAATTCCTCACGAGAGGCGACGCCGTGGTGCCTGGCACGGGCGGGGCCGGAGAGGACGGCGAGGGCGGCGGTGCGGTGTGGGTGGTGGGCGTTGATGGCGAGGGGAATGAGGAACGGCACGGCGAGGGCGGCGGCGGCCCGGCTGTCGTCGGCGCACAGGCCCCACAGCACACCCGTCGCGTCCACGACCGGTTCGCCGCCAGTGCGCAGGAGGGAAACCGCCTCCCGGACGTCGCACCCATGGGGGAAGTTAACCCACGGGACGGCATCGAGGTCCAAGCCCTGTCGGGGCTCGGACAGGATGCCGGCTACCACCGTCCGCACGTCGAACGGACCTCCCGAGAACGAGGCCAGGTCCGCCCCGTCCGTCACTTTCCGGCACATCGCGAATGTCGGATCGGTCCGCCAGTCCTTCACGTCACACCCCAACCGTCGAATCTCCGGAACTTGATCATGGCTGGCCCGGCGGCCCACCGGAAGCCTCTCGGCGGTGATCCAGCGGTTCGTACGGGCCAACCATCATGCACCGGGGTCAACCGGAATGCTCATGGGTCACCCACCGAGCTCAGTCCCAGGTAGGCACGTGCTAGCTGCAACGCTCAAGGGCCAACGAGAGCACTAAGTCTCAACAAACACAGCGTTACGGAAGCAAGATCCGCCAAGTACTGCGCTCGTCCGCCACGTAAAAATCTCGGTCGCAACCGGTGAGCCGGCCCTCAGCCGAGATCTTTGCATAAAGCTTCGGTGGACCGTATAGTCATGCCATCGACGAGGAGGGTTCGATGGCTTTGCGGGCAGCGGTGGCAGGGGCGAGTGGTTACGCGGGAGGTGAGATCCTGCGGCTGCTCCTCGGGCACCCGGAGATCGAGATCGGTGCGCTCACCGGCAACTCCAATGCGGGACAGCGACTGGGCGCACTGCAGCCGCATCTGCTGCCGCTGGCCGGACGCGTACTGGAGCCGACGTCGGCCGAGGTGCTGGCCGGGCACGACGTGGTCTTTCTCGCGCTGCCGCACGGGCAGTCCGCGGCGGTCGCCGAACAGCTCGGCGACGGTGTGCTGATCGTCGACTGCGGTGCCGACTTCCGGCTGAGCGATGCCGCGGACTGGGAGAAGTTCTACGGCTCCCCGCACGCCGGGACCTGGCCGTACGGGCTGCCCGAGCTGCCCGGGGCGCGGGTCGCGCTGCTGGGCTCGAAGCGCATCGCGGTGCCCGGCTGCTTCCCGACCAGCGTCTCGCTGGCGCTCTTCCCGGCGTACGCGGCCGGGCTCGCCGAGCCCGAGGCCGTGATCGTCGCCGCTTCCGGCACGTCCGGCGCGGGAAAGGCCCTCAAGCCGCACCTGCTCGGCAGCGAGATCATGGGATCCGTCACCCCGTACGGCGTCGGGGGCGTGCACCGGCACACCCCCGAGATGATCCAGAACCTGTCGGCCGTGGCCGGGGAGCCGGTCGGCGTCTCGTTCACCCCGACCCTCGTACCCATGCCGCGCGGCATCCTCGCCACCTGCAGTGCGCGGGCGAAGGCGGGAGTCACTGCCGAAGCGGTCCGCGCCGTGTACGAGAAGGCCTTCGCGGACGAGCCGTTCGTGTACCTGCTGCCCGAGGGGCAGTGGCCGTCGACCGGCGCGGTGCTCGGCTCCAACGCCGTACAGCTGCAGGTCGCGTACGACGAGGCGGCCGGCCGCATCATCGCCATCAGCGCGATCGACAACCTGACGAAGGGCACCGCGGGCGGCGCGGTGCAGAGCATGAACGTGGCCCTCGGACTTCCCGAGGACATGGGACTTTCCACGACAGGAGTGGCACCGTGAGCGTCACGGCAGCACAGGGATTCACGGCCGCGGGGATCGCCGCCGGGATCAAGGACAGCGGCAACCCCGACCTGGCCCTCGTGGTCAACAACGGGCCGCGCCTGGCCGCCGCGGGTGTCTTCACCTCCAACCGTGTGAAGGCCGCGCCCGTCGTCTGGTCCGAGCAGGTCGTCAAGGGCGGGCTGGTGTCCGCCGTCGTCCTCAACTCCGGTGGCGCGAACGCCTGCACGGGACCGCTCGGCTTCCAGGACACGCACGCGACCGCCGAGCGGGCCGCGGAGGTCCTCGGACAGAACGCGGGCGAGATCGCGGTCGCCTCGACCGGTCTGATCGGGCTGCGGCTGCCGATGGACAAGCTGCTGCCCGGCATCACCAAGGCGGCGGCCGAACTCTCCGCGCACGGCGGCGAGAAGGCCGCCATCGCGATCAAGACCACCGACTCGGTGCACAAGACGGCCGTCGTCGAGAAGGACGGCTGGACCGTCGGCGGGATGGCCAAGGGTGCGGGCATGCTCGCACCGGGACTGGCCACCATGCTGGTCGTGCTCACCACGGATGCCGACCTGGACGCCGGCACCCTCGACACCGCGCTGCGCGCCGCCACCCGCACCACCTTCGACCGGGCCGACTCCGACGGCTGCATGTCGACCAACGACACCGTGCTGCTGCTCGCCTCCGGCGCCTCCGGCACCGTCCCCGCCTACGACGACTTCGCCGCCGCCGTCGAGCAGGTGTGCGCCGACCTGGCCCGTCAGCTGATCGGTGACGCCGAGGGCGCGTCCAAGGACATCAAGGTCGAGGTGATCAACGCCGCGACCGAGGACGACGCCGTCGAGGTGGGCCGCTCCATCGCCCGCAACAACCTCCTCAAGTGCGCAATCCACGGCGAGGACCCCAACTGGGGCCGGGTGCTGTCCGCGATCGGCACGACCGCCGCCGCCTTCGAGCCGGACCGGTTGAACGTGGCCATCAACGGCGTCTGGGTCTGCAAGGACGGCTCGGTCGGCGAGGACCGCGACCTGGTCGACATGCGGTACCGCGAGGTCGTCATCACCGCCGACCTCAGCGCGGGCAGCGCCGCCGCCACCATCTGGACCAACGACCTGACGGCGGACTACGTGCACGAGAACAGCGCGTACAGCTCATGACCAACCCCACCGCGCGCAACCACACCGCGCTCCCCAAGGCCCGCATCCTCATCGAGGCGCTGCCGTGGCTCACCCGCTTCAACGGCAAGACCGTCGTCATCAAGTTCGGCGGCAACGCCATGGTCGACGAGGAGCTGAAGGCGGCCTTCGCCCAGGACGTCGTCTTCCTGCGGCATGCCGGCCTCAGGCCCGTCGTCGTGCACGGCGGCGGCCCGCAGATCAGCGCGCAGCTCGACCGGCTCGGCATCACGTCGTCCTTCACCGCGGGACTGCGGGTGACCACCCCCGAGACGATGGACGTCGTCCGGATGGTGCTCGCCGGACAGGTCCAGCGGCAGCTGGTCGGACTGCTCAACGAGCACGGCCCGTTCGCCGTCGGGATGACCGGCGAGGACGCGCACACCATGACCGCCGTCAAGCGGCACGCGGTCGTCGACGGGGAGCAGGTGGACATCGGCTTCGTCGGCGAGATCACCCATGTCGACCCGGGCGCCATCCAGGCGCTGCTGGACGACGGCCGGATCCCGGTCGTCTCGTCGATCGCCCGCGGCGAGGACGGCCATGTCTACAACATCAACGCGGACACCGCCGCCGCCGCGCTCGCCTCGGCGCTGGACGCCGAGGTGCTCGTGGTCCTCACCGACGTCGAGGGGCTGTACGCCGACTGGCCGTCCAGCGAGGACGTGATCAGCCAGCTCACCGCGAGCGAGCTGGAGAAGCTGCTGCCCTCGCTGGCCAGCGGCATGGTGCCCAAGATGGAAGGCTGTCTGCACGCGGTGCGGCACGGCGTCGGCAGCGCACGGATCATCGATGGCCGGGTGCCCCACTCGATGCTCCTCGAAGTATTCACGGACGACGGCATCGGCACGATGATCGTGCCGGACGCGCAGGGGGACGGGTCATGAGCAACGAGGAACTGACGCGGCGGTGGCAGGGCTCGCTGATGGACAACTACGGGACGCCGCGCGTCCCGCTGGTCCGCGGCGAGGGCGCGAAGTTCTGGGACGCCGACGGGAAGGTCTATCTCGACTTCGTCGGCGGTATCGCGGTCAACTCCCTCGGCACCGGCCACCCGGCCGTGGTCCGGGCGGTCTCCGAGCAGATCGGCACGCTCGGCCATGTGTCGAACCTCTTCATCGCCGAGCCCCCGCTGGCGGTCGCGGAACGGCTGCTGGAACTCTTCGGCCGGGCAGGCCGGGTCTTCTTCTCCAACTCCGGTGCGGAGGCGGTGGAAGCCGCCTTCAAGATCGGCCGGCTGACCGGCCGCACTCACATGGTCGCCACCTCCGGCGCCTTCCACGGCCGGACGATGGGCGCCCTCGCGCTCACCGGCCAGCCGAAGAAGCAGGAGGCGTTCCACCCGCTGCCCGGTGATGTCACCCATGTGCCGTTCGGGGACGCGGACGCACTGCGCGCCGCCGTCACCACCGACACCGCGCTGGTGATCATCGAGCCCATCCAGGGGGAGAACGGCGTCGTCGTGCCGCCCGCCGGCTATCTGAAGGCGGCGCGGGAGATCACCTCCGCCACCGGCACCCTGCTGGTCCTGGACGAGGTACAGACCGGCATCGGCCGGACCGGCCACTGGTTCGAGCACCAGGCGCACGGCGTCGAGCCCGATGTCGTCACCCTCGCCAAGGGGCTCGGCGGCGGTCTGCCGATCGGGGCGACGATCGCCTTCGGCACCGCTGCCGACCTGCTGACGCCGGGTCAGCACGGCACCACCTTCGGCGGGAACCCGGTCTCCTGCGCCGCCGCGCTCGCCGTACTGGACACCATCGCGGCCGACGGGATCCTCGACAACGTCAAGCGGCAGGGCGACCGGCTGCGGCACGGGATCGAGGCGCTCGGGCACCCGCTGGTCGATCATGTGCGCGGTGCGGGGCTCCTGCTGGGTATCGTTCTCACGGAGCCGCTCGCACCGCAGGTGCAGCAGGCGGCTCAGGACGCCGGACTCCTGGTGAACGCCGCTGTGCCCGACACGGTACGGCTCGCTCCTCCGCTGATCCTCGGTGACGACGAGGTGGAGGTGTTCCTCCAGGCGCTGCCCGCCGTCCTCGACGCGGTACACAGGGACCAACGATCCGGAGAAGGGCGACGATGACCGAGGCGCAGCACGGCCAGGCCGTACCGCAGACCCGCACCGCACGCCACCGGCGGATCGTGGACATCCTCAACCGGCAGCCGGTGCGGTCGCAGAGCCAGCTGGCGAAGATGCTCTCCGACGACGGGCTGAGCGTTACGCAGGCGACGCTCTCGCGGGACCTGGACGAGCTGGGCGCGGTCAAGATCCGCAACTCCGGCGGCGAGCTGATCTACGCGGTGCCGTCCGAAGGCGGCTTCCGCACCCCGCAGGCGCCGTTGGGGGAGTCGGTCAAGGAGGAGCGGATGGCCCGGCTCGCCGGCGAGCTGCTCATCTCGGCGGAGGCGTCCGCCAACCTGGTCGTGCTGCGCACCCCGCCGGGCGCGGCCCAGTTCCTGGCCTCCGCGATCGACCAGGCCGAGGTGCACGACATCCTGGGCACCATCGCCGGCGACGACACCCTCATGCTGATCAGCCGCGACGCGGCGGGCGGCCAGGCGCTGGCCGACCACCTCCTCCGGCTGGCGGCTGGCGACCACCGGCAGAACTGAGCCGGCGCCGTACGACCCGGATCGTGTCGCCGAAGCCGTCTGGAAGGGCCCCCGTTCCCGGGGGCCCTTCGGCGTTCCCGGGGCGCCGGAACGCGCCGGAAGGCCTTTTTGACGAATCATGCAGTGCAATGCATACTTATGCCAGTCAGTGCGTTCGTCACCAGGCGACGGTCCACGCGACACTTTCGAGGAGCAGCGGTGAGCAGCAACGGCGATGTCAGGCTCTGGGGCGGCCGGTTCGCGGACGGCCCGGCGGAGGCCCTGGCCAAGCTTTCGGCGTCGGTCCACTTCGACTGGCGGCTGGCCCCTTACGACATCGCCGGTTCCCGCGCCCACGCCCGCGCCCTGCACAAGGCCGGGCTGCTCACCGATGACGAGCTGGGGCGGATGCTGGCCGGGCTCGACCAGCTGGCGGTGGATGTCGAGGCGGGCACCATCACCGGCACCATCGCCGACGAGGACGTGCACACCGCGCTGGAGCGCGGTCTGCTGGAGCGGATCGGCCCGGACCTGGGCGGCAAGCTGCGGGCCGGCCGGTCCCGCAACGACCAGATCGCCACCCTCTTCCGGATGTACCTGCGCGACCACGCGCGGATCATCGGCGGGCTGATCGCCGAGCTGCAGGAGGCGCTGGTCGGTCTCGCCGAGACGCACGCGGACGTCGCCATGCCGGGACGTACACATCTGCAGCACGCCCAGCCGGTGCTCTTCGCCCACCACGTCCTGGCGCATGTGCAGGCGCTGAGCCGGGACGCCGAGCGGCTGCGGCAGTGGGACGACCGGACGGCCGTCTCGCCGTACGGCTCCGGTGCGCTCGCGGGCTCCTCGCTCGGCCTCGACCCGGTGGCGGTCGCCGCCGAACTCGGCTTCGAGCGCGGTTCGGTCGCCAACTCCATCGACGGCACGGCCTCGCGCGACTTCGTCGCGGAGTTCGCGTTCATCACCGCGATGATCGGGATCGACCTGTCGAGGATCGCCGAGGAGATCATCATCTGGAACACGAAGGAGTTCTCCTTCGTCACCCTCCACGACGCCTTCTCCACCGGCTCGTCGATCATGCCGCAGAAGAAGAACCCGGACATCGCCGAGCTGGCGCGCGGCAAGTCGGGCCGGCTCATCGGCAATCTGACCGGTCTGCTGGCGACGCTGAAGGCCCTGCCGCTCGCGTACAACCGCGATCTGCAGGAGGACAAGGAGCCGGTCTTCGACTCCTGCGACACCCTCGAGGTCCTGCTGCCCGCCTTCACCGGGATGATGGCCACCCTCACGGTCAACGCCGCGCGGATGGAGGAACTGGCACCGGCCGGCTTCTCCCTCGCCACCGACATCGCCGAATGGCTGGTCAAGCAGGGCGTTCCGTTCCGGGTCGCGCACGAGGTCGCGGGGGAGTGCGTCAAGGTCTGCGAGGCCGGCGGCATCGAGCTGGACGAGCTGACGGACGAACAGTTCGCCAAGATCTCACCCCATCTGACGCCCGAGGTCCGCACCGTCCTCAACGTCAAGGGCGCGCTCGCCTCCCGCGACGGGCGGGGCGGCACGGCGCCGGTCCGGGTGGCCGAGCAGCTGGCCGAGGTCAAGCAGGACGTGGCCGTACAGCTGGCCTGGGCGCTGGCCGAACGCTGACACCGGGCGGAGCGCCGGGCCGTGACGGCCCGGCCTCCGCCGTTCTGCGGATTCAATGTGAGACATCCGTGTCTCATGCGCGCTATATTTGTCTCATGAGTTTCGATCGTGAACAGGTGCTGCGCGACGCCGCGGCCCTGCTGAGCCGCCGGGCCACCGCGTCCATGGACGAGATCGCCAAGGCGGCCGGAATCAGCCGCGCCACCCTCCACCGGCACTTCCCCGGCCGCGACGCCCTCGTCCGGGCCCTCGGCCTGCTCGGGATCGCGCAGATGGACGAGCGGCTGGACGCCGCCCGCATAGAGGAGGGCGACCCGGTCGAAGCGGTCCGCCGGCTGATCGACGAGGCTATGCCCGTCTCCGGTTTCCTGGCCTTCCTCTACGGCGAGAACCAGCTGTACGACCTGCCGGAGGTCAACGAGGGCTGGGCGAGGGTGGACGAGCGGGTCAGCGCGCTGTTCCGGCGCGGCCAGGAACAGGGGCTGTTCCGGTACGACCTGACACCGACCTGGCTGGGCGAGGCGCTGTACGCCCTGATCGCGGCCTCGGCCTGGTGCGTCCAGGATGGACGTATGGCACGGAACGATTCCGCCCGTATGGTCTCCGAGCTGATGCTCGGCGGGATGCTGCGGAGCGCGTCATGACCCGCGACGCCCTGCACAAGCCCACCGCCCCCGTGCCCCCGACGCCCCCGCACCCCTCCCGCTGGCTCGCGCTCGGCATCCTCACACTGGCGCTGCTGCTCGTCGCCGTCGACGCGACGGTGCTCGGGCTGGCGATGCCGTTCCTGACCGAGGACCTGGAGCCGTCCTCGACCCAGGTGCTGTGGATCGGCGACATCTACTCCTTCGTCATCGCCGGGCTGCTGGTCTCGATGGGCAGCCTCGGTGACCGCGTCGGCCGCAAGAAGCTGCTGCTCATCGGCTCCGCCGCGTTCGGCGGGCTGTCGGTGCTGGCCGCTTACGCGCACACCCCGGAGATGCTCATCCTCGCCCGCGCCCTGATGGGCGTGGCCGGCGCCACCCTCATGCCGTCCACCCTCGCGTTGATCCGCAACCTCTTCACCGACCCGCGGGAGCGCAGCTTCGCGATCGGTGTGTGGGGCGCGGCCTCGACGGCCGGCGCCGCCGTGGGACCGGTCGTCGGCGGCATCCTGCTGGAGCACTTCTGGTGGGGCTCGGTCTTCCTGATCAACCTGCCGGTCATGGTGGTCCTGGTGGTCGTCGGCTACAAACTGCTGCCGGAGTCGAAGAATCCCGACCCGGGTCCCTGGGACCTGGTCAGCGTCGCGCTGTCGCTCGTCGGCATGTTCGGTGTCGTGTACGGCATCAAGGAGATCGCGGCGCACGGCGCGAAGCCCGCCGCCTTCGCCGCGGGCGCGGTGGGACTGGCCTGCCTCTATGCCTTCGTCCGGCGGCAGTACACGCTGCCCGCACCGCTGCTGGACATGCATCTGTTCCGCAACCGGGGCTTCTCCGCCTCGGTGCTGGCCGATCTGCTGACCGTGCTGGGCCTGTCCGGGCTGATCTTCTTCCTGTCGCAGTTCCTGCAGATGGTGCAGGGGCGCTCGCCGCTGGAGGCGGGTCTTGCCGAACTTCCGGCCATGGTCGGCGCCGTGGGGGCCGGGCTCTGCGCGGGCATGGCCGCCCGCCGGTTCTCCGTGCGGCTGGTCGTCGCGGGCGGTCTGGGCGCCAGCGGTCTGGCGCTGGCCGGACTGTTCGGGCTCACCCCGGAGACGGGCTACCCGCTGCTCTTCGCCGTGCTGCTGATCGTCGGTGTGGGCGCCGGCTTCTCGTTCACCGTCACCGCCGACGTGATCCTCTCCAGCGTCCCCGAGGAGGAGGCCGGCGCCTCGGCCGCGGTGTCCGAGACGGCCTACGAACTCGGCGCCGCCCTCGGCATCGCGCTGCTCGGCTCCATCGTCACCGGCGTCTACTCCAACCTGACGCTGCCCGCCGGACTGCCGGCGGACAGCGCCGCGCAGGCCAAGGACTCCCTGGCGGGGGCCGTCGAGGTGGCGGGCACGCTGCCCGGCGAGAGCGGGAACACCCTGCTCACGGCGGCGCAGGCATCGTTCACCGACGGGCTGCGCATCGCAGCCCTGGTCGGCGCGGTGGTGCTGATCGGGGCGTCGGTGTGGGCCTGGCGGATGCTGCGCCACACCAAGCTGGCAACGGCCCGCTCCGCCCATCACTGAGGGGCGGAGCGGGGCGCCTCGGCGCCGTGGGTCAGGCGGCCTTGGCCTTGGTCGCGTACATGTCGACGTACTCCTGGCCCGACAGCCGCATGACGTCGCTCATCACCTCGTCGGTGATGGCCCGCAGCACATAGCGGTCACGGTCCATGCCCTCGTAGCGGGAGAAGTCGAGGGGCGCGCCGAAGCGGATGGTCACCCGGTGGATGCGCGGCAGCTTCTTGCCGGCCGGCTGGACGCGCTCGGTGCCGATCAGCGCGCAGGGCACGACGACCGCGCCGGTCATCAGGGCGAGCCGGGCGACACCCGTACGGCCCCGGTACAGCCGGCCGTCGGGGGAGCGGGTGCCCTCCGGGTGGATGCCGAAGATCTGGCCGTCCTCCAGCACCCGGCGGCCCGTCATCAGCGCCGCCGCGCCGCCGCGGGCGCCGTCCCGGTCCACCGGGATCATGCCGACGGTGGTGAAGAACGCGGCCTTCGCGCGGCCCTTGATGCCGCGGCCGGTCACGTACTCGTCCTTGCCGAGGAAGAAGACCGGGCGCGGGGCCACCAGGGTCATGAACGGTGAGTCCGAGAAGGCGAGGTGGTTGCCCGCCAGGATGACGGGTCCGGTCGCGGGGATGTTCTCCATTCCCTCGACACGCGGGCGGTACAGCACGCGGAGGAGCGGTACGAGCAGCGCATTGATCAGGAAACGGAACAACGGGCCCTCCGGGCAGGGGATCGGTGGATCGCAGACCAGGGGCGCACGCCCACTGGCGCACACCCCCTATAGATGAGGACGATACTTCCGTTCGCCTGGTCAGCGCACGCCGGGTTCACACACTTGCTACGCAGTGTTGACGTACGTTCCGCGCATGTTTCGCCTGTCGTGGCTCGTACGAAAGATGTACGCGCCTACGATGCGCGGGTCGACCGGCAGGTGCCGCACAGGCGTTCGGCCGCAGTCACCGGAGACAGGGGAGAGCTCATGACGCACGACCAGCAGGGATCAGGACCGGCCCGCCGGGCCGTCCTCGGCGCGGCGGCGGCCCTGTGCGCCGGCGGCGCGGTGTTCGCCCTGCCGGGGACGGCGGCCGCCGCGGACACCGCGGCCAACCGCGGCGGACACGGCTCGCCCAAGCTGCCGGTGCCGACCGTCATCGGGCACCGCGGCTCCAGCGGCTACCGCCCCGAGCACACCTTCGGCTCCTACCAGTACGCCCTGGACATCGGCGCGGACGTCATCGAGCAGGACCTCGTGCCCACCAAGGACGGCCATCTGGTCTGCCGGCACGAGCCCGAGATCGGCGGCACCACGGACGTCTCGAAGCACCCCGAGTTCGCGAGCCGTAGGACCACCAAGACCATCGACGGCACCGCCATGACCGGCTGGTTCACCGAGGACTTCACGCTCGCCGAGCTGAAGACGCTGCGCGCCGTGGAACGGCTGCCCGCCAACCGGCAGCGCAACACCCTCTACGACGGCCGCTGGGAGATCCCCACCTTCGAGGAGGTGCTCCAGTGGGCCGAGGAGCAGGGCCGCAAGCGGGGCTGTCCGGTGTGGCTGCACACCGAGACCAAGCACCCCACGTACTTCCGCAAGCTCGGCCTCGGCCTGGAGGAGCGGCTGGCCAGGCTGCTGCGCCGCTACGGCCGTGACCGGAAGAACTCCCCGCAGTTCCTGGAGTCCTTCGAGTCGGGCAGCCTGCAGCGGCTGGGCGCGCTCGGTGTCGCGGCCCCCAAGATCTTCCTGCTCTCCGGCCTCGGCAGCCGCCCGTGGGACTTCGTCGAAGCGGGCGACCCGCGCACCGTCGACGACCTCATCACCCCCGCCGGCCTGCAGTGGACCGCGCGCTTCGCGCAGGGCATCGGGCCGACGCTCACCCTGATCATCCCTGTCGACGCGGCCGGGAAGCTCGGCACCCCGACCACGCTGGTGCGCGACGCGCACGCCGCCGGGCTGATCCTGCACCCGTACACGATGCGCAACGAGAACACCTTCCTGCCCGCCGACTTCCGCAGGGGCACCGACCCGAACGCCTACGGCGACGCCTTCGGCGCGTTCAGGAAGTACTTCGAGCAGGGCATCGACGGGATCTTCTCCGACAACGCCGATACCGCGCTCCTCGCCCGCCAGGACTTCCTGAAGTCCTGATGCGGCCCTTCGGGCGGATGATCCACTCTGACGGGTGAAGACGGCCGCGTCCGGCAACCGCCGGGCGCGGCCGCGTCGTCCCGGCGATCATGACGATGTCGCTGCGTGAGGACGAACTGACCCGGCTGCGCCCGCTGGTCGCCGCGGAGGCGGCCGCCGAAGAGGTGGCCGGCGGCATCGAGGCCGCCGACCTCGAACAGGCGGTGTGGCTGCGGATGCTCGAACTGGCCGTTCCGCCGGCCGATCCCGCCCGCTGGCTCCGGGCCGCGGTACGGCGCGAGGTGCGCGAGGCCGCCCGCCGGGTCCGCCGTGAGCTGCCGTACACCCCGGGCCGCGACCCGGCGGCCGACCGCGGGCCGTCCGTCGAGGAACAGGTGCTCGGCGCCGAGCAGCGAGCGGCCGTGCACGCCGCCGTGCGGCGGCTGCCGGGACGCTGCCCGCAGGTGGTTGGTGCACTGATGTCCCGTTCCGACCCCACATACCAGGAAATCTCCCGGGAGTTGGGAATCTCACAGGGCAGTATCGGCCCTTTGCGCTCACGCTGTCTCGGCTGTCTGCGCTCGATCCTGAAATCCGGGGTTGCATCCCCGGTAAGACGGGGTAAGGCACGGTAAACAGTCGGCGACAAGGCGTTCCTTGCGCGTTCGAACGTGGCCGGATGCGGGTATTGCGAGGCATCTACCGCGCCGGGGCGTTTGTGCGATCATCAGCGCCACGGAGACGGCGCACACCCGTACCAACTCCGGTCAGGCACACGTCCCGGGCGCGCATCACACCCTCATCAGCCCGGGCGGACTCGAAGGGGAGGCCTGCGCACATGGGCATGAGCGTGACCATCTCTACGGCGGATCCAGACGACGCCGAGAAGATCCTCAAACTCCAGTACCTCTGCTATCAGAGCGAGGCGGAGCTCTACGGCGACTACACCATAGAACCGCTCACCCAGACCTTCGAGGCGCTGCGCGCCGAGCTGGCTCAGGGGTGCGTCCTGGTCGCCCGGCTCGGCGACGAGGTCGTCGGCTCGGTACGCGGGGTCGTCGATGTCGACGGCACCGCCCGGATCGCCAAGTTGATCGTCCATCCCCGTATGCAGCGGCACGGCCTCGGCGGCCGGCTGCTGCACGCCGTCGAGGAGCGGCTGTCCGCCGAGAGCGAGGCGAAGCGGTACCGGCTGTACACCGGGCACCGCAGCGACCTGAACCTGCGGCTGTACCGCAAGCTGGGGTACGAGCAGGTGGGCGACGCCGAGCCGGTCACCCGGCGGCTGAGCCTGGTCACCATGGAGAAGGACGCCCCGACGGCGACGTTCGCCGCCAGCGCCTGAACGGTTTCCGTTACGGCTGTTGTGGCCGCGCCGACCTGCGCAGCCACAACAGCCCGGCGACGGGCAGCAGCAGCGGCAGGAAGAGATAGCCGATCCCGAAGTCCGACCACACGGTCGCGTCGGGGAACGCGGACGGGTCGACGAGGGTGAAGGTGCCGACCGCGAGCACGCCGGCCAGTTCGGCCGAGCAGCACACGAGCGCCACCCTGCGGGCCGCCTCGCCACCGCGCCGGAGGGCGACGGTGATCACCGCGTAGACGAGCCCGGCGACCGCCGACAGCACGTACGCCAGCGGCGCGTCATGGAACTTCGTGATCATCTGCACCAGCGAGCGCGACACCGCCGCGACGGTGAACACCCCGTAGAGCGAGAGCAGCAGCCGCCCGGGACCCCGGCCGATCCGCCCGGCCCCGGCTTCGTTCGCGGCCGGCGCCCCGGATGCCTCGTGTGCGGGCTCAGACACCGCCGCCTCCCCAGATGTCGAAAAGCCGTACTTCGAGCACGGCGAGGATCACTCCGCCCGCGGCGACGATCGCCGATCCCCAGCGGGTGCGTTCGGTCAGCGACATGAAGGCGGCCGCCGGGATCGTGCAGGCGGCGCCGACCAGGTAGGAGACGAAGATCAACGTGCCCTGGTCCGGCTTCTCGCCGCGCGAGAGCTTCACCAGGGCGATCACCAGCTGAACCAGCGCGAGCACCGTGACCACGGCCATGCCGATGAAGTGCCAGTCCTTGGTCGGCTGGTCGCGGAAGGCGGCGAAGCCGCACCACGCCGCGAGCAGCAGCGCCGCGACCGAGACCGTGATGGTGACTGCGTCGAGCATGCCGCGACTCTATTACGGGTCAAAAGGGCCGGGCCCAGCGGGATCCAGGAGCCCTCCGCGCCCGGCGTAGGGTGGCCGGATATGAAGATCACCACGCAGGCGCTGCTGTTCGACAACGACGGGACGCTCGTCTCCTCCATGGACTCGGTGGTCCGCTGCTGGAGCCGGTGGGCGCGGGAGGAGCGGGTGACGGCCGAGGCGTTCGCGGCGGTGCAGCTGCACGGCAGGACCGCGGTGGCCATCATCCGGGACCTGCTGCCCGAGGAGCGGGTCCCGGCGGCGGTGCGCCGGATCGAGGAGCTGGAACTGGCCGACGCGGACGGCGTGGTCGTCCTGCCCGGCACCCTCGCGCTGCTCGGCTCGCTGCCGGCCGGCCGCTGGGCGGTCGTCACCTCCGCCACCGGCCGGCTGGGCGCCGCCCGGCTCGCCGCCGCCGCGATCGATCCGCCCCTGCTGATCAGCGCCGACGACGTGACGAACGGCAAGCCGGACCCGGAGCCCTTCCTGCTGGCGGCCCGGAAGCTGGGGGTGCGCCCGGAGGACTGCACCGTCTTCGAGGACGCTCCCGCCGGTCTCACCGCGGGCCGCGCCGCCGGGATGCGGACCGTGGCCTTGGCCACAACCCATGCCGTCGAGGAGTTGGCCGCCGACGTGGTGGTCCGGGACCTGTCCGCGGTATCGGTGCAGGTCACGGACGCGGGCCTGGAGATCACCACCGCTGGATGAGCGGGCTGTCCGCATAGTGAACGGCCTGCCCGGAATGCGGGACGCGACCGGCGGGTCTGCTTTACTGGATCTCATGACCACGACGAACAGCCGCTGCCGCGCGACCGAGGCGACCACGCCCGGTGTTCGTTGTATGTGTCGAATGTGTGACTAGCCGAGGGCTCAGCCCCGCGTCACGACATTCCGTGGTTCCAGCGACTTCCTCTTCCTGCCGCTGATCCCCGCTTGGCCCCTGACGGGCCGATCCGTGCCGCGATCCGAGAAGAATGCCCCCTGTGCGGCGCTATGTCTGCCGCGCACTCGACAGTGACGGATACCCCTGTGATCACCACCACGGACCTGAGAAAGGTCTACCCCTCGCGTGACCGCGAGATCACCGCCCTGGACGGCGTCGATCTGCACGTCCGCGAGGGCGAGGTCTACGGCGTCGTCGGACAGAGCGGCGCCGGCAAGTCCACCCTCATCCGCTGTGTCAACCTCCTCGAGCGCCCCACCTCCGGCACCGTCGAGGTCGCCGGGCAGGACCTGACCGCGCTCGGCGGCCGGACCGACCGGGCGGGAGCCGCGCTGCGCGCCGCCCGCAGCGGCATCGGCATGGTCTTCCAGCACTTCAACCTGCTGGCCTCGCGCACCGTGCAGGGCAACGTCGAGCTGCCGCTGGAGATCCTCGGCATCTCCGGCAAGGAGCGCTCCCGCAAGGCCCTCGAACTCCTGGACCTGGTCGGTCTCGCCGACAAGGCCCGCGCCTACCCCGCGCAGCTGTCCGGCGGTCAGAAGCAGCGCGTCGGCATCGCCCGCGCGCTGGCCGGCGACCCCAAGGTGCTGCTCTCCGACGAGGCCACCTCGGCGCTCGACCCGGAGACCACCCGCTCCATCCTCCAGCTGCTGCGCGACCTCAACCAGCAGCTGGGGCTGACCGTTCTGCTCATCACGCACGAGATGGACGTCGTCAAGGCGATCTGCGATTCGGCCGCGCTGATGAAGAACGGCAGGGTCGTGGAGTCCGGCACCGTCGCCGAGCTGCTCGCCACCCCGGGCTCCGAGCTCGCGCACGAGCTGTTCCCGGTCGGCGGTGAGCCGTCAGGACCGGACCGCACGGTCATCGACCTCACCTTCCACGGCGAGAGCGCGACCGAGCCGGTCATCTCCCAGCTGGCGCGCACCTACAACGTGGACGTGTCGATCCTGGGCGCGGCCATGGAGACCATCTCCGGCCGGCAGATCGGCCGGATGCGGATCGAACTGCCCGGTCCTTTCGAGGACAACGTCGTACCGATCGGCTTCCTGCGCGAGCAGGGCATCCAGGTCGAGGTGGCACGGACCGCCGCCGCACGCGTGAAGGAGACCGTGAAATGACCTGGGCCGAAATACAGCCGCTGCTCACGACGGCCTGTTGGGAAACCCTCTACATGGTGGGCTGGTCCACCGTGATCACGGCCGCGATCGGCCTGCCGCTCGGCGTGCTCCTGGTTCTCACCAGCCGGGGCGGCCTGCTGCAGAACGTGGTGCTGAACAAGGTCATCGGCGTCGTCGTGAACATCACGCGGTCGCTGCCGTTCATCATCCTGATGGTCGCGCTGATCCCGTTCACGCGCTGGCTCGTCGGCGCCGCGTTCGGGCTCAACGCCGCCGTCGTCATGCTGTCCGTCGGTGCGATCCCGTTCTTCGCGCGGCTCGTGGAGACCTCGATCCGCGAGGTCGACCCCGGGCTCGTCGAGGCGGTCCACGCGATGGGCGGCAACACCCGCACCGTGGTCGTCAAGGCGCTGCTGCCCGAGTCGCTGCCGTCGCTGGTCTCCGGACTCACCACCACCGTGATCGCCCTCGTCGGCTACTCGGCCATGGCCGGCACGATCTCCGCCGGCGGCCTGGGCAACCTCGCGTGGACCTACGGCTACCAGCGGTTCGAGAACAAGGTCATGATCGCCACGATCGTGCTGCTGATCGCGCTGGTCACCGTCGTCCAGCTGGCCGGCGACCTGACCGCCCGGGCGCTGGCCCGCCGGGGCGCCCGGACCTCCGGCGCCCCCGGACTCCGTCTGCTGCGCGCCGCCCGCGTCGCGGAGACCACTGAGACCTCCTGACCCGCCGGGCTCCCTCCGGCTCGTACCATCCACTGAGAAAGAGGCACTTTTCGTGCGTAACACCACCAGGATCACCACTGCTGTGCTGGCCGCCGGAGCCCTCGCTCTGGGCCTGAGCGCCTGCGCCTCCAACCCGACCCAGAAGGACGGCGAGAACGACGCGCTGGTCGTCGCCGCGAGCCCCGTGCCGCACGCCGACATCCTGAAGTTCGTCAAGGACAACCTGGCGGAGAAGGCCGGACTGAAGCTGGAGGTGAAGGAGTTCGACGACTACGTCATACCGAACACCGCCACCGAGAACGGCGAGGTCGGCGCCAACTTCTTCCAGCACAAGCCGTACCTCGACGACTTCAACGCCAAGAACAAGACGCACATCGTCCCGGTCGTGAACGTCGAGCTCGAACCGCTCGGCCTCTACCCGGGCAAGGCGAAGACGCTCGCCGAGATCAAGGCCGGCGACACCATCGCCGTGCCCAGCGACACGACCAACCAGGGCCGCGCGCTGCAGCTGATCGCCTCCAAGGGCCTGATCACGCTCAAGCCCGGCGTCGGCGCCAACGCCAGCCTGCAGGACATCGCCGACAGCAAGGGCCTGAAGTTCAAGGACGCGAAGGCGGAGCTGCTGCCCAGCCAGCTGCCCGACGTGGCCGCCGCCGTCATCAACGGCAATGTGGCGCTCGGTGCCAAGCTCGACCCGGCCAAGGGCACGCTCGCCCTGGAGAAGGCCGAGGGCAACCCTTACGCCAACTTCCTGGCGGTCAAGGACGGCAAGCAGAACGACCCGCGGGTCGTGAAGCTCGTCAAGCTGCTCAACTCCCCTGAGGTCAAGAAGTTCATCGAGACCAAGTACCACGGCTCGGTCGTCCCGGCGTTCGGCAAGCCCGCCGCCTGACATCCGCGCCTCCGCACCCCGGCCGCCCGACCAGGCGGCCGGGGTGCGGTGCGTCGTGGCCCGTTACCGGCGCCGCACCCAGTACACGTCCGTCATGTACGGCATCTCGATGTCGCCGCCGCGCCGGGTCGGCTCGTGCGCGCCGAGCAGCGACTCCAGATCGGCCCGCACCCGCTCCTGCTCGGCCGCGTCCAGCACCGCGATGTGGCTGGACGACATCATCCGCTCGACGACGTCCTCGACGGTCGTCGAATGCGGGTTGGGCCAGTGCCGCTCGTGCACCCGGCCCCAGCCCGGCCGCCCCTCGAAGGACCTGCGCCACCGGTTGTCGGGATCCCCGATGCCGGAGGCCAGCGGCGGGCTCGGCAGATCGCGCGGCGCCAGCCGGAAGAAGATGTCCTGGAAGTCGCGCACCCACGGCACCGAGGTGTCGTACGTGTTCCACACCAGGGCGAGCGCGCCGCCCGGCCGCAGCAGCCGCTCCACCTCGTCGAGCGCGTCCGTCTCCTGGAACCAGTGCCAGGACTGCGCCGCCACCACCGCGTCCGCGCAGCCGTCCGGCAGCCCCGTCGCCTCCGCCGTGCCCGCCGTCACCACCACGCCGGGCAGCAGTGCGGCCAGCCGTTCGCGCATCTCCGGCACCGGCTCCACGGCCAGCACCTCGGCCCCGGTCAGCGCCAGCAGCCGGGTGAACTTGCCCGTGCCCGCCCCGAGATCGACCGCCGTCCGCCCCGCCTGCAGCGGCAGGGCGTCCGCCAGCGCGGCGAGCGCGGCCATGGGGTACGAGGGGCGGGAGCGCTCGTACAAGCCCGCGGCCCGCTGGGATCCGACTCCTGCTGCGTGGTGCAACGTCACGCGGCCAGACGCTAGCAGGGTCGGACGGCGGCAGCCGATACCCGCCCCGGCCGTCATACGGCCTACCCTGGAAGGGCGTTCACGGATCACCCCTCCCGTGAACCGTTCTGCGAGCCCGCTCTGCGAATGTCGCGGCCGATGCTGCATGCTGTGCTCTCCACACATGCCCTGGTTACGGAGCAGCGAATGACCTCCACCTTTCCGGACATCTCCATCAGTACGGAGCGGCTGGTGCTGCGCCCCTACGAGGAAGCCGACATCCCCGCCCTCGCGGAGATGATGAACGATGAGCTGGTCACCGCCTGGACCTCCGTCGCCCAGCCGTACACCGAGGACGACGCCCGCGCCTTCGCCACCCGGATCGCCCCCGCGGAACGCACCGAGGGCCGCGGCATCGTCTTCGCCGTCACCGAGTTCCTCACCCAGCGGCTGGTCGGCACCGTCCATCTGCAGAACACCGACTGGCGCATCCGCAGCAGTGAGATCGGCTACATGACCGCCCCCTGGGCGCGCGGTGAGGGATACGCCTCCGAGTCGGTGCTCGCCGTCACGCAGTGGCTCTTCGACGACCAGAAGTTCGAGCGCCTCGAACTGCGGATCGCCGCCGACAACACCGCCTCCCAGCAGGTCGCCCAGAAGATCGGCTGCATCAGCGAGGGCGTGCTGCGCAACGCCGGCATAGTGCGCAGCCGGCCGGAGGAGGACCCGGGCGGCCGGTGGGCGGAGATGAGGACCGACCTGATCGTGTGGAGCCTGCTCCCGGAGGACCTGGACGTACCGCGCGGCCGGGGCTCGGGGGACGAGGGGTACGTGGCCTTCGCCGACTGGGAGTAACGACCCTGCAGGCGCCGTCGGCGCCGTCGTCCGGTCAAGATCGGGCCCCGGGGTACTGTGCTTTCCCGGGGGAGCGCGCCACGCCCGGACACCGACCGCGACCACGCCCAGGAGACTGACGACATGGCCGACCGGGTCACCGTGATCGGGTGGGACGGCTCGCCGCCGTCCGATGCCGCGCTGTCGGCGCTCGCCGCAGCCACCCTGGTGGCCGGTACCCGCCGTCATCTGGACCTGCCGTACGTACCGGCGGCCGCCGAGCGGATCGTGCTCGGCAGCATCGAACTGGCCGCCCGCCGGATCGCCAAGCACCGGGGCACCGCGGTGGTACTGGCCGACGGCGACCCGGGCTTCTTCGGCGTCGTGCGCGCCCTGCGCGATCCGGAGCACGGCCTGGAGATCGAGGTCGTCCCCGGCGTCTCCTCCGTCGCACGGGCCTTCGCGCTGGCCGGCATGCCGTGGGAGGACGCCCGTGTCGTCGTCGCGCACAGCCGGTCGCTGCGCCGCGCGGTCAATGTGTGCCGGGCCTACCCCAAGGTCGCCGTGCTGACCGCACCCGGCGCGGGCCCCGCGGAACTCGCCCTGCTGCTCGAGGGCGTACACCGCACCTTCGTCATCTGCGAGGCGCTGGGCACCGAACACGAGCAGGTCAGCGTCCTCACCTCGGACAAGGTCGCCGACCACATCTGGCGCGATCCCAACGTCGTCCTGGTCGTCGGCGGCATCACCTCCGCGGACCCGGCGGTCGCGGGCCGCAGCGGCTGGATCGCCGGCCGCGACCCGGGGTTCCCCGGCGCGGTGCGCGGCTGGGCCCTGCCGTCCTCGGAGTACGGCGGCGACGGCTCGCACCAGCTGCGGGCGCTCCAACTCGCCCGGCTGGGACCGCGCACCGGTGACCTGGTCTGGGACATCGGCTCCGCGGACGGGGCGTTCGCCGTGGAGGCCGCCCGGTTCGGCGCGGCGGTGATCGCGGTGGACCGTGACGAGGACGCCTGCGACTGGATCACGGCGGCCGGCCGGCGCTTCGGCGTCCAGCTCCAGGTCGTGCACGGCACCGCGCCGCAGGCGCTGGAGGACCTCCCCGAGCCGGACGTCATCCGGATCGGCGGGGGAGACGCCGAAGTCGTCACGGCGTGCGCCGCCCGGCGCCCCGAGCGCATCGTCGCGAGTGCGGGCAACCGGGACGAGGCGGAGGCGGTCAGCCGGGCCCTGGAGGAGGGCGGCTACGACGTCGAACGCGCCCTGCTGCAGACCGTCGAACTGGATTCCGGCTGGGCGGAACGCGAACGCCTCGTCACCTTCGCCCTCTGCGGCCACCGCAGGTGACAGCGGGCCCGCCGGCCCGCCCGCACTGTGGACCCTTGGACCGTCCTCCGGCGCACGCGCGGTAGGCTGGCGGATCGTTGTGCCGTCGTCGTGCGTTGACGGATCGACCCGTTGTCGATCTGCTGGTCATCCGTCGCCGCCGGGCAGCACACGCGGTGCCGACGCGCCGCATTCCCCGCCTTCCGGCCGTTGTGGCCGGCGGGTGGACAGTGTGCGCGGCGCGGCGTTGGAAGGAGCGATACCGATGGGCGAGGGGCACGCATGACTGACACCGGCCAGGTCCCGGGCGAGGGACTGCCGGAGAACGCAGTCGGGGAAGCGGTTCCGCAGCCGCCCGCCGATCTGCCCGGCAGTGCCGCTCACCAACCGACCGCTCCCCACTGGGGAACGGACGCGCTGAGCGGCGACGGCGCTCCCGCGTACACCTTCCTCGACCAGTCGGAGCCTTCCGGCCCGGCGGTCGACGACGACGAGGACCTGCTCCTGATGCCCAGTCTGCAGGGCTCCTGGAGCGATCCCCAGCCCGTTCCGCCGCAGCCCGAGGTCGTCGTGCCTCCCCTCAACGGAGAGGGGCACGCGTCCCACGAGTCCGCGGGACGCGACTCCGGATCCCTCGACTACGGGACGGTCCGGCTGCCGCAGGCCGAGCAGCCGCTGCCCGAGGGTGCGGTCCCCGCCGCCGTCCAGGAACCGGAGCCCGTGGCCCAGCAGGCCACGGAGCAGGTTCCGGAGCCGGCGGCCGAGCCGTTCGCCGCCGAGGAGCCGGCCGCCCAGCCGACGCCGCCCCGGCGGCCGTTGCACATGGGTCCGCCGATGCCGGACCCGGCTTCCAGCGGTGTCTCCGTCCGCTCGCTGGCCGACCGCGGACCGGCGACGGCCCAGGGCCAGACGCCCGCCCCGCTGCGCGCGACCGGCGGCCCGGCCACCGCGGGACCCGAGTACCTCGACGTCCCGCACAGCGACTCCGCAGCCATCCCCGCGCAGCAGACCGGCGAGGCTCCCGAGCCCGCCGCCGTCGCGCAGCCGGGCTCGCCCGTCCAGGGCAGCGCATGGCCGTCGGCGGCGCCCGCCGTCCCCGTGGCGCAGCAGCAGGACCTCCCGCCCGTGGTCCTCGCGGCGGTACCCGCGCCCGAGCCGGTCCAGCCGCAGCCGCAGGCCGCGGTGGAGCAGTCGGTCGCGGCCCAGCCGTCCGTCCAGGCCGAGCACCCCGCCGCGGTCCAGCCGCAGGCCGTGGCACCGGTCGTCCCCGCCCAGGGAGTGCCGGCAACGCCGCACGCGGGCACGCCCGTCCCGGACGCCGGGGCCGCACCGATCGCCGTCGCGCCGGCAGCGCAGGCCGAACCGGTCGCGCCCGTCGCACCCGTGGAAGCAGTGGCACCCGTGGCTCCCGTCGCACCGGAGCCGGTGCAGCCGTCCGTGAACGTGCAGGTGCCGCCGGTCGTCGTCGCCGCGCAGCCGCCGGTGCAGGTCACCGAGGTCCCTGCCGAAACGATCACTCCTCCGGCGGCTCCCGCCCAGCACCCGGCGGAGCCCTACGTCCTGCCCGACGCGCTGCCCGAGCCCATCGGCGTACCGGCAGCGGCGGCCCCGGCGCCGCCCGCACCGCAGGACGCTCCGGTGCCGGACGCTCCCGCCCCGGACCTGACCGCCGCCGTCCTGGCGCCGGTTCCGGCCGAGCAGCCGCCCGTGCCCGGTACGCCGGTCCCGGCCGAACTCCCCGGTGAGCCGGACGAGTCCGCCGCCCCGCCCGCCGAGGCACCCGTACCGGTCGTGCGGCAGCCCGCCGCCGACGGGTACGAACCCGCCGTCCGTGACGCTGTCCACCGCGTGATCCGCGAACGCCGGGACATCCGCAACGGCTTCCGCGACGACCCCATCCCGCACGAGGTGCTGCTGCGCGTCCTGGAGGCGGCCCACACCGCCCCCAGCGTCGGCCACTCGCAGCCCTGGGACTTCGTCGTCATCCGCTCCGCCAAGACCCGCGAGCGCATGCACGAGCTGGCCAACGAGCAACGCGACGCGTACGCCAAATCGCTGCCGAAGGCCCGCGCCAAGCAGTTCCGGGAGCTGAAGATCGAGGCGATCCTCGACACCCCGGTCAACATCGTCGTCACCGCCGACCCCACCCGTGGCGGCCGGCACACGCTCGGCCGGCACACCCAGCCGCAGATGGCCCCCTACTCCTCCGCCCTCGCGGTCGAGAACCTGTGGCTCGCCGCCCGCGCAGAAGGGCTCGGGGTCGGCTGGGTCAGCTTCTTCGACGAGCGCCAGATGGTCCGTGAGCTGGGGCTGCCCGAGCACCTCGAAGTCGTCGCCTACCTCTGTATCGGCTACGTCGACGAGTTCCCGGAAGAGCCCGAACTGATGCAGGCCGGCTGGTCCCAGCGCCGCCCGCTGTCCTGGGTGGTCCACGACGAGGAGTACGGCAACCGCGCCCTGCCCGGCGAGGAGCCGCACGACCTGCTGGAGGAGACGCTCCGCGGCATCCGCCCGCTGGACGCCAAGGCGCTCGGCGAGGCCTGGGAGCGGCAGAAGCGGATGACCAAGCCGGCCGGCGCGCTCGGCATGCTGGAGATCATCTCCGCGCAGCTCAGCGGCCTGTCCCGGCAGTGCCCGCCGCCGATCCCGGAGCCCGCGGCCGTCGCGATCTTCGCCGGTGACCACGGGGTGCACGCCCAGGGCGTCACGTCCTGGCCGCAGGAGGTGACCGCCCAGATGGTCGCCAACTTCCTCGGCGGCGGCGCGGTCTGCAACGCGTTCGCCAACCAGGTCGGCGCCGAAGTCTGCGTCATCGACGTCGGCGTCGCGTCGGAACTCCCCAGCACCCCCGGGCTGCTGCCCCGCAAGGTCCGGTACGGCACCGCGGACTTCACCGCCGGTCCCGCGATGACCCGCGATGAGGTGCTGCGCGCCATCGAGGTCGGCATCGAGACCGCCCGCGACCTGGTCGCGGCCGGCAACAAGGCGCTGCTCACCGGCGAGATGGGCATCGCCAACACCACCACCTCCGCCGCACTCATCTCGGTCTACACCGGCCAGGACCCGGCCGAGGTGACCGGTCGCGGCACCGGCATCAACGACGAGATGCACGCCCGCAAGATCGACGTCGTCCGCCGTGCGCTGGATCTGCACCGCCCGGACCCGGCCGACCCGATCGGCGTACTCGAGGCGATCGGCGGCCTGGAGCACGCCGCCATGGTCGGCCTGCTGCTCGGCGCCGCGGCGCTGCGCACACCGGTGATCCTGGACGGCGTCAGCGCCGGCGCCGCCGCGCTGGTCGCCCGCGCCATCGCCCCCGAGGTGCTGGCCGCCTGCATCGCCGGCCACCGCAGCGCCGAGCCGGGCCATGTCGCGGCCCTCACCAAGCTGGGCCTGCGACCGCTGATCGACCTCGATCTGCGACTCGGCGAGGGCACCGGCGCACTGCTGGCGCTGCCGCTGGTGCAGAGCGCTGCGCGCGTCATGCACGAGGTCGCGACGTTCGACTCCGCGGGAGTCACCGAGAAGGGCTGACGCCCATGACGTCAGCAGCGAACGCCGGGCGCGCCGGGTGCGGCCGCCCGGCGTCGCCGCGCGCAGGTGTGATCTTGCGCGCTGCGGCCCGGGCGCATCCGACCGTAGGGTTGGCAGCAGGGGCCCGGCCCCGCGCGCACCACAGCCGCTCCAAGGGAGCAGCGGCAGCAACTTCGCCACAAGGAGCCGTACAGCCATGGCCGACGACCGCAACGACGCTCCCGCCTATCCCGTCGGGTTGCGGCTGTCCGGACGGCGGGTGGTCGTGCTCGGCGGCGGTACCGTCGCGCAGCGCAGGCTGCCGGCGCTCGTGTCGGCGGGCGCCGACATCGTGCTCGTCTCGCCGACGGCGACCCCGTCCGTCGAGGCGATGGCCGACGCGGGCGAGCTGCGCTGGGAACGCCGTCCGTACCAGGAGGGCGACCTCGCGGACGCCTGGTACGCGCTGATCGCCACCACCGACACGGCGGCCAACGCCGCCGCGTCCGCGGAGGCCGAGGCCCGCCGCGTCTGGTGCGTGCGCAGCGACGACGCCGAGGCCGCCACCGCGTGGACCCCCGCCACCGGACGCAGCAAAGGGGTGACCGTCGCCGTCCTCACCGGGCGCGACCCGCGCCGCTCCGCGGCCGTCCGCGACGCGGTCGTCGAAGGGCTGCGGGACGGCACGCTGGTCGCTCCCCGGCACCGCGAGCGGACCCCCGGCGTGGCGCTCGTCGGCGGCGGCCCCGGCGACCCGGACCTGATCACGGTGCGCGGCCGGCGGCTGCTCGCCGAGGCCGACGTGGTCATCGCCGACCGGCTCGGCCCCCGCGACCTGCTGGACGAACTCCCGCCGCACGTCGAGGTGATCGACGCCGCGAAGATCCCCTACGGCCGGTTCATGGCCCAGGAGGCGATCAACAACGCGCTCATCGAGCACGCCAGGGCCGGCAAGGCCGTGGTCCGGCTCAAGGGCGGCGACCCGTTCGTCTTCGGGCGCGGCATGGAGGAGGCCGAGGCGCTCGCCGAGGCGGGCATCGCCTGCACCGTCGTGCCCGGCATCTCCAGCTCCATCAGCGTGCCCGGCGCCGCCGGCATCCCGGTCACCCACCGGGGCGTCGCGCACGAGTTCACGGTCGTCAGCGGCCATGTCGCCCCCGAGGACCCGCGCTCCCTCGTCGACTGGCCGGCGCTCGCGAAGCTGCGCGGCACGCTCGTGCTGCTCATGGCCGTCGAACGGATCGGTGCCATCGCCGCCGCGCTCGTCCAGCACGGCCGTTCCGCCGACACCCCGGTCGCCGTCATCCAGGAGGGCACCATGGCCGCGCAGCGGCGTGTGGACGGCACCCTGGCGACCGTCGCCCAGGTCGTCGCCGACGCGGAGATCCGGCCGCCGGCCGTCATCGTCATCGGCGACGTCGTCACCGTCGGCCGCGCCGTCCAGGGGTAGGCAGCGCCCGGCGGGTACCGGCCAGGTAACCACCCCGGCGTTGGCATGTGCCGCGGGACAGGGCAGTATCAGCCTGTGGCTGAGCTCATCACGATCGACGACCCGGACGACCCGCGCCTTCACGACTACGTGGCCCTGACCGACGTCGAGCTGCGGCGCCGCCGCGAGCCCGCCGAAGGGCTGTTCATCGCGGAGGGCGAGAAGGTGATCCGGCGCGCCCGGCACGCCGGGTACCGCATGCGGTCCATGCTCCTGTCGGCCAAGTGGGTCGACGTCATGCGCGACGTCATCGACGAGGTGCCGGCGCCGGTGTACGCGGTGAGCCCGGAGCTCGCCGAGCAGGTCACCGGCTACCACGTGCACCGCGGCGCGCTCGCCTCCATGGGCCGCAAGCCGCTGCCGGAGGCGGACGACCTGCTGGGGACCGCGCGCCGCATCGTCGTCATGGAATCCGTCAACGACCACACCAACATCGGCGCCATCTTCCGCAGCGCCGCGGCGCTCGGCATGGACGCCGTGCTGCTCTCCCCGGACTGCGCCGACCCGCTCTACCGACGCTCCGTCAAGGTCTCGATGGGCGCGGTCTTCTCGGTGCCCTACGCCCGCCTCGACAGCTGGCCCCGCGACCTGGAGACGGTGCGCGCGGCCGGCTTCAAGCTGCTCGCCCTCACCCCGGCCGACAAGGCCACCGACATCGACGAGGCCGCTCCGCACCGGCTGGAACGGGTCGCCCTGCTCCTCGGCGCGGAGGGCGACGGTCTGTCCACCCAGGCCCTCGTCGCCGCCGACGAATGGGTCCGCATCCCGATGGCCCACGGCGTCGACTCCCTGAACGTCGGCGCCGCGGCGGCCGTCGCCTTCTACGCGGTGGCGTCCGGCCGCCCCCAGGACTGAGAAGCGCCCGTCCGACCCAAGGGGACGTGGCGGGGTGCCGCCGCAGGCGACGAGAATCCACCACCGTCACTGTGCGGACGGCCCGCGGGTTCGAGCGCCGAGGAGGTGCCCCGTCACGGCCCCGACCCACCCACGACAGGGCGCCGCCGTCGCCGGGCAGCAGGCGCGATGACACCTCCACCCGCGAGCCGGGGGCGCCCGTCAGCCGGAGGCGCCCGGCCGTCCCACCGACTGACGGCCGGTCACCACCCGGGACTCAGGCCGGGAGACCCACCAACTCGGCGAGAGCCGCCCGGTGGCGCCCCGGCGTGCCCAGGGCGATCTCGTCGGCCTTGGCGCGCTTGAGGTAGAGGTGGGCGGGGTGCTCCCACGTCATGCCGATACCGCCGTGCAGCTGGACGCACTCCTCCGCCGCGTGCACGGCGGTCGTGGCGCAGTGCGCCTGGGCGACGGCCACCGCGACGGCCGCGTCAGGGCTGCCGGACGCCAGCGCGTCGGCTGCGTTGCGCGCGGCGGCGCGGGCCGAGACGACCTCCAGCCAGAGGTCCGCCAGCCGGTGCTTGAGGGACTGGAAGGATCCGACGGGACGGCCGAACTGATGCCGCTCGCCCAGGTAGCGCACGGTCTCGTCGAGGCACCACTGGGCGATGCCCAACTGCTCGGAGGCGAGCAGACCGGCCCCGGCGAGCAACGCGGCGCGCAGCGCATCGGCGGCCGAGTCGGGACCGACGAGCAGCCGGGCGGCGACCGCGTCCAGGGTGAGGTCGGCGATCGGCCGCGTCAGGTCGAGCGAGACCGGCACGTCGATGGAGACCCCGGCGGCGTCGGCGGCGATCTCGTAGAGGCCCGGCCCGTCGGGGCCGACCGCCGGCACGACGAGCACGTCCGCGGCAGACGCGTCGGCGACGCCGGTGATCCGGCCGCTCAGCGTGCCGTCGGCCGCAACACGAACACTCCCCGGGAACGCGGCGCCGGGCGCCGTGGGCAGCGGTACGGCCAGCGCCGCGGTGGCCTCGCCGGAGGCGAGCCGCTTCAGCAGCGGACCCGCCGCCGCGGGCGCGGCCAGCAGCGCCGAGGTGGCGAGCACCGCGCTGCCGAGGAACGGCACCGGCGCGACCGCGCCGCCGAGTTCCTCCAGCACCACCGCGGCCTCACGGGCGGACGCCCCCTGGCCGCCGAGCTCTTCCGGTACGAGCAGCCCCGCGATGCCGATCTCCGCGGCCAGCGTGCGCCACAGGTCCAGGTCGTACGGGGTGCCGCTCTCGATCCGGGCCAGCACCGCGGTCGGCGGGCAGCGGTCCGCCAGCAGACCGCGAACGGCGGACCGCAGATCGTCCTCGACGTCGGAGTACAGCAGATCGGGGGTCGCGGGCTGCGACGACGGCTGGTTCATCGGGGAAGGTCCTTCCAGGCGGCGTCCTTGTCGGTGCGGGGCTCGGACGGCAGGCCGAGCACCCGCTCGGAGACGATGTTGCGCAGGATCTCGGAGGTGCCGCCCTCGATCGAGTTGCCCTTGGCGCGCAGATAGCGGTAGCCCGCGTCCCGGCCGAAGAAGTCGACGGTCTCCGGGCGGGTCATCGTCCAGTCGCCGTAGCGCAGTCCGTCCTCGCCGAGGAGTTCCACCTCCAGGCCGCTGATCTGCTGGTTGAGCCGGGCGAAGGCGAGCTTCAGCCCGGAGCCCTCGGGGCCGGGAGCACCGGCGGCGAGCTGCTGGCGGACCCGTTCCGCGGTGAGCCGGGAGACCTCGGAGTCCACCCACAGGCGCAGCAGCCGGTCGTGCAGGTCCGGGGTGCGCAGCTCGGGCCGTTCGCGCCAGGTGGCGGCGACCGTGCCGATCATCCCGCCCTCGCGCGGGATGGAGGCGCCGCCGATCGCGACCCGCTCGTTCATGAGGGTGGTCTGCGCGACCCGCCAGCCGTCGCCGACGGCCCCGAGCCGGTGCGCGTCCGGGATCCGGACGCCGGTCAGGAAGACCTCGTTGAACTCGGCCTCACCGGTGATCTGCCGCAGCGGGCGGACCTCGACACCGGGATCGGTCATGTCGCAGACGAAGTACGTGATCCCGCGGTGCTTGGGCAGGTCGGGGTCGGTGCGGGCGATGAGGATGGCCCAGCGCGCGTTGTGCGCGTTGGACGTCCAGACCTTCTGGCCCGTCACCACCCAGTCGTCGCCGTCCCGTACCGCGCGGGTGCCGAGCGAGGCCAGGTCAGAGCCGGCGCCCGGCTCGCTGAAGAGCTGGCACCAGACCTCCTCACCGGTCCACAGCGGCCGCAGGAAGCGGGCCTTCTGCTCGTCGGTGCCGAAGGTCAGGACGGTCGGGGCGGCCATGCCCAGGCCGATGCCGATCCGGCGCGGATCGTTCTCGGGCGCTCCGGCCGCCGCCAGCTCGGCGTCCACGACCCCTTGCAGGGAGCGGCGGGCGCCGAGGCCGCCCAGGCCCTGGGGGTAGTGCACCCAGGCCAGGCCCGCGTCGAACCGGGCCCGCAGGAACGCGAGGCGGTCGGTGGAGGCGGGGTCGTGCGCGGAGAGCAGCGCCCGCACGCGGTGACGCAGGCCCTCCTCGTCGGGGGTGCCCGCCGGTTCGGTCGTCATACGCCACGTCCTTCCCGCTCATCCATCTCATCGCGACTAAGCAAGCGCTTGGTAACGTAGTCGATGTGAGGGTGCCGACGCCAGACCCCGCAGCAGAGCGGGTGGCTTCGGGAGAGGGGTCAGCGCGGCCAGGCGCCCTGCGCGACCGCGATACAGGCCGCGGCCAGCAGCGTCACGATGACGAAGACGATGAGGCGCTGCCGCAGCAGCCGCCGGTCGGGCCCGCCGGGCCGGCGTCCCGCGGGCGTGCGGGGCGCTGGAGTGCGCGGTGCGGGAGTGCGCTGCCCCGGCGGCCGCGGGACCGGCGTACGGCCGGTGTGCCGCGCCGAGGACGCCGTACCGCCCGCCGTCCGCCGCTCGGTGTGCTGCTGGGCGTACTCC
>NZ_JAAGLX010000039.1:0-77215 GCF_010548325.1 Streptomyces sp. SID13666
TCGGCCGGCCGGCGGTGGTCGGCGCCGGCGAGACGGTGCCGGTGGCCGTCGCGGACGGGCTGGCGCCCGGCTTCGGCACGCCGGTGGCCGGCGGCGAAGTCCTCGGGCCGACGCCGGCGCCGGGTGTGCGGCCGCTGTCCGGGACCGCGACGGCTCCCTGGTCCTTGAAGTGCTGGAACCAGGCCCGGACGGTGTGCAGGTACTCCTGCGAGTGGTTGTAGCCGAGGATCGCGCGGTCGATGTCCGCGGAGACCGAAAGGTCGCGGTTGTCGGCGCACAGGTAGTGGCCGGCGGCGAGGGCGGCGTCGTAGATGTTGTTCGGGTCCTTCACGCCGTCCGCGTTGCCGTCGGCTCCCCAACTGGCCCAGGTCGACGGGATGAACTGCATCGGCCCCACCGCGCGGTCGTGGACGGCGTCCCCGTCGTAGGTACCACCGTCGGTGTCCGAGATGTTCGCGAAACCGGCGCCGTTCAGCACCGGTCCCAGGATCGGCTTGTACGTGGTGCCCTTCGCGTCGACGGCACCGCCGCCGGCCTGACCGGATTCGACCTGCCCGATCGCGGCGAGCAGTTCCCAGGGCAGTTTGCAGCCCTGGTCGGAGGTGGCGATGGCCAGCTGCGCCCTGCGGTAGGCGTCCAGCACCGTGCCGGGCAGGCCCGTGCCGCCGGTGTCGATGCCCGTGCCGGTGCCGCCGGTGGGCGTGGGGGCCGAAGTGCCGCCGACGGCCAGGCCGCTGGAGCCGTCCTCGGGCGGCAGCGCGCTGTAGAACGGCGACCCGCCGTCGATCTGCGGGCCGGGCGGCGGCTTGGGGACGGCATTGCGGGCCCGCTCCGCCTGGGCGAAACCGGGTGCCTGCGAGGCGCTGAGCGCCGCGACCGCCAGGGCCGCGACCGCCGTGCCCGCCGCCCCCCTGCGCATCGCGCGTATCCGCCGTCCGTATCGCGCTGCCATGTCCGCGGTCCCTCCCACGTGCGAGCTGAGCGCGTTACCGCGCCGCAACCCCACGGACCCTACGGGAACTTCCGGCGCGCATCCACCGTGCGGTACTCCGCATACTGGTCGGAAAGGATCACTTCATGAGGGGGTTTGATGCCGTTCACCCTGAGCCACGCGGCAGCGGTCCTGCCGGGGCTGCGCCGGGACGGATCCGCCCGCGGGCCGCTGGTCGCGGCGGCGCTCGTCGCGGGTTCCTTCGCCCCCGACATCCCGTACTTCGCCGCGTCGGTGGTGTCCGGTGTCTTCCGGTTCGGTCACGTCACGCACTCGCCGGCGGCGGTCCCGACCCTCGATCCGCTGATCGCCGCGGGCCTGGTGGGCGGCTGGCTGTTCCTGCGCGATCCGCTGCTGGCGCTGCTGCCCGAGGGGTGGCAGGGGCGCGCCGCGACGCTGTTCAGCGGGGACCGGCGGCCGTGGTCGGCGCGCACGGCGGGCTGGTTCTGGCTCTCCGCGACCATCGGCGCGACCACCCACGTCGGATGGGACACTTTCACCCATTACGGGCGCTGGGGGGTGCGGATGCTGCCGGTGCTGAACACCGTGGTGCACGGGCAGCAGCTGTACCAGTGGCTGCAGTACGGCAGTTCGGCGGCGGCGCTGCTGGTGCTGGCCGCGTTCACCGCCCGCGCGCTGCGCGCCGCCCCGAAGGAGCCGCCGCCCGCCCGGCTGCCGCGGCTGACGCCCCGCGGGCGCGGCGGCGTGGTCACACTGCTGGCCGGCTGCGCGGTGGCCGGCTCCGTCGTCCGCTGTCTGCGGGAGTACGCCGTCAGGGCCCCGTCATCGCTCGGCGACGTCGTGCCCACGGCGGCCTTCGGCGCGGGGGCCGGGCTGGCGGGCGGCGCGCTGCTGTACGCGGCCGCCGCCCGTCTGCGCCGCAGGCGGCGCCGTCAGTGGGCCGCGGACTCCCAGTCCTTGCCGACGCCCACCGAGACATCGAGCGGGGCCCGCAGCGGGTAGGCGCCGGCCATCTCGCGGCGCACCAGCTCCTCGACGCGCTTGCGCTCGCCGGGCGCGATCTCCACCACGATTTCGTCGTGCACCTGCAGGAGCATCCGCGAGGCCAGCTTCTCCTCGGTGAGCGCCTCGCCGACCCGGAGCATCGCGAGCTTGACGATGTCGGCGGCCGAGCCCTGGATCGGCGCGTTCAGCGCCATCCGCTCCGCCATCTCGCGGCGCTGCCGGTTGTCGCTGTTGAGGTCGGGCAGATAGCGGCGGCGGCCGAGCAGCGTCTCGGTGTAGCCGGTGCCGCGGGCCTCCTCCACAACGCGCTGCAGATAGTCCCGCACCCCGCCGAACCGCTCGAAGTAGGTGTCCATCAGCGCGCCCGCCTCACCCGGGGAGATCCCCAGCTGCTGCGACAGGCCGAACGCGGACAGCCCGTAGGCCAGGCCGTACGACATGGCCTTGATCTTGCGGCGCATCTCGGCGTCCACCGCGTCCTTGGGGACGCTGAACACGTGCGAGCCGACGGTGGTGTGCAGGTCCTCGCCGGTGTTGAACGCGTCGATCAGGCCCGCGTCCTCCGACAGGTGGGCCATCACCCGCAGTTCGATCTGGCTGTAGTCCGCCGTCAGCAGCGACTCGAAGCCCTCGCCGACGACGAAGCCCCGCCGGATCTCCCGGCCCTCGTCGGTGCGGACCGGCACGTTCTGCAGATTGGGGTCGGTGGACGACAGCCGGCCGGTGGCGGCCACGGTCTGGCTGAACGTGGTGTGGATGCGTCCGTCGGGCGCGATCGTCTTGATCAGGCCCTCGACCGTCACCCGCAGCTTGGCCTGCTCCCGGTGGCGCAGCATGATCACCGGCAGCTCGTGGTCGGTCTGCGCGGCCAGCCACGCCAGGGCGTCGGCGTCCGTGGTGAACCCGGTCTTGGTCTTCTTGGTCTTCGGCAGGCCCAGCTCCCCGAACAGCACCTCCTGGAGCTGCTTGGGCGAGCCGAGGTTGAACTCGTGGCCCACCGCGGCGTGCGCCTCGGCCACCGCCTGCTGCACGGCGTCGGCGAAGCGCTGCTCCAGGCCCTCGAGGTGCTCGCGGTCGGCCGCGATCCCGGACCGCTCCATCCGGGCGAGCAGCGCCGACGTCGGCAGCTCCACATCCCGCAGCAGCCCCGTCGCGCCGTCCTGCTCCAGCCGGCCGGTGAACGCCGTGCCGAGGTCCAGGACGGTGCGCGCCTGCGCCATCAGGGCGTCCAGCGCGGCGGAGTCCTCCTGCTCCTCGCCGAACGCCAGCTGCCCGCTCTCGGCGCCGGCCGGTGCCAGCTCACGGCCCAGGTACTCCACCGACAGCGCGTCCAGGGCGAAGGAACGGCGGCCGGGCTTGATCAGATAGGCCGCGAGCGCGGTGTCCATGCTGACGCCGGCCACCGTCCAGCCGTGCTCGGCGAAGACCCGCATCACGTTCTTCGCGTTGTGCAGCACCTTGGGGCGGGCGGCGTCCGCGATCCAGGCCGCGAACACCTTTTCGTCCGCCTCGCCCAGCTGCGCGGGGTCGAACCACACCGCGGGGCCCTCGGCCCCGGCCAGCGCGACCTGGGTGACGGTGCCGCCGCCCAGCGCCCACGTGTCGACGGTGGCCATGCCGAGCGGCGCGCTGCCGTGCCCCTCCAGCCACTCCTGCAGGCCGCCCTCGGCGAGCTGCGCGCCCTCGACGGCGACGCCCTCGGCGACCTGGGCCTCTTCCTCCCGCGCGCCCGGATCCACCGCGAACAGCCGGTCCCGGAAGTTCTGGTTACGGAACTCCAGGGTGTCCAGCACGATGTGCAGCGCGTCGCGGTCGTACGACGCGCGCTCCAGCTCCACCGGGCCGCACGGCAGCTCCACGTCGCGCACCATCTCGGTCAGCCGGCGGTTGAGCTTGACCGCGTCCAGGTGCGCGCGCAGGTTCTCCCCCGCCTTGCCCTTGACCTCGTCGGCCCGCTCCATCAGCGCCGCGAACGACCCGAACTGGGTGATCCACTTGGTGGCGGTCTTCTCCCCCACCCCGGGGATCCCCGGCAGGTTGTCCGACGGGTCGCCGCGCAGCGCCGCGAAGTCCGGGTACTGCGACGGCGACAGGCCGTACTTCTCCTCGACCTTCGCCGGGGTGAACCGCGTCAGCTCCGAGACGCCCTTGGTCGGGTACAGCACCGTCGTGTGCTCGCTGACGAGCTGGAACGCGTCCCGGTCACCGGTCACGATGAGGACGTCGAACCCCGCGGCCTCCGCCTGGGTGGCCAGCGTGGCGATGATGTCGTCCGCCTCGTACTTCTCCACCGCGAACCGCTTGACGCCCATCGCGTCCAGCAGCTCGCCGATCAGCTCCACCTGGCTGCGGAACTCGTCGGGGGTCTTCGAACGGGTCGCCTTGTACTCGGGGAACTCGTCGAACCGCCACGTCTTGCGCGAGACGTCGAAGGCGACGCCCAGATGCGTCGGCTTCTCGTCACGCAACGTGTTCGCCAGCATCGACGTGAAGCCGTACACGGCGTTCGTCGGCTGGCCGGTGGCGGTGTTGAAGTTCTCCACCGGCAGGGCGTAGAACGCCCGGTACGCCAGGGAGTGTCCGTCGAGCAGGAGCAGCCGCGGCCGGTCTCCCGCCGTGGATGCCGTGCCGGTCGCTGCGCTCGTCTTCGATGCCTTTGCTGCCACGTTCTCGATACTCCCATGCCCCACTGACAACCCCGGCCAACCCCCGCCAACGCCCGGCGGCCGACCGGGACGCGCCGGAGCGGCCGCCCCTCCCGCGTGGCAGGATCGGAGACATGGCAGCGAAACCCCCCGCGGGCGACCCCGTACAGGACGCACCCGACGTCACAGCCCCGCAGCACGCCGCCGCAGGGCTTCCCGCGGTCGCGCACAGCCTGCGCATGGCCCAGCAGCAGATGGGAGTGCGCCGCACCGCGCTCACCCTGCTCAAGGTCAACCAGAAGGACGGCTTCGACTGCCCCGGCTGCGCCTGGCCCGAGCCCGAGCACCGTCACAAGGCGGAGTTCTGCGAGAACGGCGCCAAGGCCGTCGCCGAGGAGGCGACGCTGCGCCGGGTCACACCCGACTTCTTCGCCGAGCACCCTGTCTCCGACCTGGCACGGCGCAGCGGCTACTGGCTGGGCCAGCAGGGCCGGCTCACCCAGCCGATGTATCTGGCGGAAGGCGCCGACCACTACGTGCCGGTGCCCTGGGAGCGAGCCTTCGACATCGTCGCGCAGGAGCTGCACGCGCTCGCGTCGCCCGACGAGGCGGTGTTCTACACCTCGGGGCGCACCAGCAACGAAGCCGCCTTCCTGTACCAGCTCTTCGCCCGCCGGCTGGGCACCAACAACCTGCCGGACTGCTCCAACATGTGCCACGAGTCCTCGGGCTCCGCGCTCACCGAGACCATCGGCGTCGGCAAGGGCAGCGTGCTGCTGGAGGACCTGTACCGCGCCGACCTGATCATCGTCGCCGGGCAGAACCCGGGCACCAACCACCCCCGGATGCTCTCCGCCCTGGAGAAGGCCAAGCAGCAGGGCGCGCGGATCGTCACCATCAACCCGCTGCCCGAAGCGGGCCTGGAGCGCTTCAAGAACCCGCAGAACGCCCGCGGCCTGGCCGGCTCCGGCACCGCGCTGACCGATCTGTTCCTGCAGATCCGGCTCGGCGGGGACCAGGCGCTCTTCCGCGCCCTGAACCGGCTGCTGGTCGAGGCCGACGCCGTCGACCGGCCCTTCATCGACGAGCACACGCACGGCTACGAGGAGTTCGCCGCCGCCGCGCGCACCACCGACTGGGACGAGGTGCTGCGCGCCACCGGCCTGGAGCGCGCGGAGATCGACCGGCTGCTCGCCATGGTCCTGGACGCGAAGAGCGTCGTGGTGTGCTGGGCGATGGGCCTGACCCAGCACAAGCACGCCGTCCCCACCATCAAGGAAGTCGTCAACTTCCTGCTGCTGCGCGGCAACATCGGCCGCCCCGGCGCCGGGGTGTGCCCGGTGCGCGGCCACAGCAACGTGCAGGGCGACCGCACCATGGGCATCTTCGAACGCCCCGCCCCCGCCTTCCTCGACGCCCTGGAGAAGGAGTTCGGGTTCGCCCCGCCGCGCGAGCACGGCCTCGACGTCGTACGCGCCATCCGCGCGCTGCGCGACGGCACCGCGAAGGTCTTCTTCGCCATGGGCGGCAACTTCGTGGCCGCCTCCCCCGACACCGCCGTCACCGAGGCCGCGATGCGCAACGCGGCACTGACCGTGCACGTGTCGACGAAGCTCAACCGTTCGCACGTCATCACCGGATCGCGCGCCCTGATCCTGCCCACCCTGGGACGCACCGAGAAGGACACCCAGGCGGGCGGCGACCAGTTCGTCACCGTCGAGGACTCCATGGGCATGGTGCACGCCTCGCACGGCGCCCTGCGGCCCGCCTCCCCGCACCTGCTGTCGGAGACCGCGATCGTCTGCCGGCTGGCCCGCGCCGTCTTCGGCGACGACACCGCCGTCCCGTGGGCCGCGCTCGAAGCCGACTACGACCTGGTGCGCGACCGGATCTCCCGCGTCGTGCCCGGCTTCGACGACTTCAACACCAAGGTCCGGCACCCCGGCGGCTTCACCCTGCCGCACGCCCCGCGCGACAGCCGCACCTTCCCCACCGCCACCGGCAAGGCCAACTTCACCGCGTCGCCGGTCGAGTACCCGGCCGTCCCCGAGGGCCGGCTGCTGCTGCAGACACTGCGCTCGCACGACCAGTACAACACCACGATCTACGGCCTCGACGACCGCTACCGGGGCATCAAGGGCGGCCGCCGCGTCGTCATGGTCAACCCCGCCGACGCGGAAGCCCTCGGCCTGCCCGACGGCTCCTACGCCGACCTCATCGGCGAGTGGACCGACGGCACGGAACGCCGCGCCGACGGCTTCCGGGTGGTGCACTACCCGACCCCGCGCGGCTGCGCCGCCGCCTACTACCCGGAGACGAACGTCCTCGTTCCGCTCGACCACACGGCGGACACCAGCAACACCCCGGCGTCGAAGTCGGTGGTCGTCCGCCTGGAGCGGACGGCCCCGGTGCACGGATCGTGACTACCGTCAGGTAGAAAGCTGACCAGTACACCGATTCACTGATCCACCGACACCACCGAACGATGACGATCGGAGCCGGCCGCATGGGCGAGCAGACGAGCACGCAGTTCCCGCAGGAGATCCTGGCGCAGTGGTCCGGCCTCGGCCTCGACCTGCCCGCCCTGTTCTCGGCCGGCCACCTCGGTGACCGTATGAGCATCCAGATCACCGAGGCGTCCCCCGAGCGGGTGGTCGGCACCATGCCCGTCGAGGGCAACACCCAGCCCTACGGCCTGCTGCACGGCGGCGCCTCCGCCGTCCTCGCCGAGACGCTGGGCTCCGTCGGCGCCATGCTGCACGGCGGTCCCGGCAAGCTCGCCGTCGGCGTGGACCTGAACGCCACGCACCACCGCGGCATCCGCTCCGGCAACGTCACCGGCGTCGCCACCCCCGTCCACCGCGGCCGCTCCTCGGCCACCTACGAGGTCGTCATCACCGACGAGAACGGCAAGCGGGTCTGTACCGCCCGCCTCACCTGCATGCTGCGCCCCGCCAGCCCCGGCGCCACCACGGTCTGACCCACCGGCCGGGCCCGCACCGTTGTCGCGCGGGCCCGGAGGCCCTAGCGTTTTCGGCAGGGGGGCGGCCATGGCGGCAGCACGGATCCGGCACGTGCGGCGCCTCTGCGCGCCCGCCCACGCCCCCACTCCCGTCCACCGGCCCGACCCCGCTCCGGCCGGCCGCACCGGGGTCCTGGCGCGGTGAGCGGCATCGGCCCGGTGGAGGGTCCCGCCGGCGGAACACCCAGCGTCAACTCCCTCCACCCGCCGGTCCATTGGATGGACCGCTGGACCGACGGCCGGGTCGGGCGCTGGGCCGGCCGCTGGCAGGTGCGCCGGGCCGCACTGTCCGACCGGGGGCGCCGTACGGTCCTGGCCGCCACCGCGGCCCTCGCCACCGTCGCGGTCCTCTGCCTGGGCCACGCGATGCGCACCCCGGAGCCGGTGCCGGACCCCGGCCCGTGGCCTGCACAGGTCACCTACATCGCCTACGAGTCGGGACATCTGCAGCCCATGTCCGCACCCGCGTCGGGGGTGTTCGGATTCGTGGTCAGCGTGCGGGACGGAACTCCGGTGACGATTCTCCGCGTTACTCCCTCATTCGAGGGACTCGGTGCCGAAATCGACCCCTCGACACCATTAACGGTGAAGCAGGGAACTACCCGGCACATCACGATAAAGATGATCGTGCGCAAATGCGCGGGACTGCCACTCGACGTCGATCTGCCCGTGATCGACGTAACGCTGCGTAACACGCGCGCAATACAGAATCAGAGCTTCATCTTCGGCGGCGGCTACCCCCGCGACCTCTCGGCTTTCCTGCACCGAATCTGCCGCCCAACCCCCACCAGCGGCTCTTCCACCCCGTAGCGGAAGTGCGGGTTCTCGCTATCCGGACATCGCCATAAAACATGCGGACAGGGTGACAGATCTACGCAAATACCTCACCGAACCTCAACAAAACCTCAAGAGTTTCCATCCGGCATAACAAGACAGTCACACTCTTCCCGCACCGCTGCCCGAGTTCCCCACACAGGCCTAGAGTCACGGCCAGTCACCGCGCCACCGGATTTGTCAGTTCGGGTTCCAGCGCACGACTCGGCCTCTCACCAGAGCAGGCCGCGCCAGGGGAAAGGACTGATCGTGCGACACCGTTCCTTGCTGATACTGACCTCCGTGCTCACCACTGGGGCCCTCACACTTACCGCCTGCGGGTCCCGCAGCGACGACGGCAAGAAGGACGACGGCGCGACCACCACCGTCGTCATCGGAGTCGACGCCCCGCTCACCGGCGCGAACTCGGCGACCGGCCTCGGCATCCAGTACGGCGTGCAGATCGCGGTCGACGACGCCAACGCCAAGAAGCTCGTGCCCGGCGTGACGTTCAAGGTCAAGGCCCTCGACGACAAGGCCCTGCCCGCCTCCGGCCAGCAGAACGCCACCGCACTCGTCGCCGACAAGAGCGTCATCGGCGTGGTCGGCCCCCTGAACTCCGGCGTCGCCCAGTCGATGCAGCAGGTGTTCAGCACGGCGAACATGGTCGAGATCTCGCCGTCCAACACCAACCCCACGCTGACGCAGGGCAAGACCTGGGCGACCGGCGACAAGGTCCGCCCGTTCAAGACGTACTTCCGTACCGCCACCACGGACGCCCTGCAGGGCGGCTTCGCCGCCGACTACGCCTTCAACACGCTGCACAAGCAGAAGGCGTACATCGTCGACGACAAGCAGACCTACGGTGCCGGCCTCGCCGGCATCTTCAAGGGCAAGTTCACCGCGCTCGGCGGCAAGTCCGCCGGCGAGGACCACGTCAACACCGGTGACACGGACTACTCCACCCTCGTCACCAAGATCAAGAACTCCGGCGCCGACATCCTCTACTACGGCGGCCAGTACGACGAGTCCGAGCTGATCACCAAGCAGCTCAAGGCCGCCGGCGTCAAGATCCCGCTGATGGGCGGTGACGGAATGTTCTCCGACACCTACATCAAGACCGCCGGCGCGGCGGCCGAGGGCGACCTGTCCACCTCCGTCGGTGTCCCGGTCACCACCCTCCAGGGCGCCAAGGACTTCATCGCCACGTACAAGTCCAAGGGCTACCCGGGCGACTACGGCACCTACGGCGGCTACTCCTACGACGCCGCGACCGCCATCATCAAGGGCGTCAAGGCCGTCATGGACGCCAACAGCGGCAAGCTCCCCGCCATGGACGACGCCCGCGGCAAGCTCGTCGAAGCCGTCCAGAAGACCGACTTCGACGGCATCGCCGGACACGTGTCCTTCGACCAGTTCGGCGACACCACCAACAAGCAGCTCACCGTGTACCAGGTCAAGAGCGGCAAGTGGGAGCCCGTGAAGAGCGGCACCTACACCGGCTGACCGTCTCTCGCACCACCCGGGCCGCGCGGCTGGTCACCACCGACCGCGCGGCCCGCGCATACCCGGACCCACCTTCTGTTATCCCCCTGCTCCCCTCAGCGACATGGAGGCCATGCGGTGAACACCCTGCCGCAACAGCTGGCCAACGGGCTGTTCCTCGGCTCGATGTACGGGCTCATCGCCATCGGCTACACGATGGTGTACGGCATCGTCCAGCTCATCAACTTCGCCCACGGCGAGATCTTCATGACCGGCGGGTTCGGCGCCCTCACGGTCTACACGAGCCTCCCCGACGGCACATCCATCTGGGTCGCGCTGCCACTGATGGTGATCGGCGGCTCCCTCGTCGCCGTCCTCATCGCCATCGGCGCGGAACGCTTCGCCTACCGACCGCTGCGCGGAGCCCCACGACTCGCACCACTGATCACCGCCATCGGACTCTCCCTCGCACTCCAGCAGGCAGTCTTCAACTGGTACCCGAAGGCCGACAACGCCCTGTCCTTCCCCCAGCTGCCCGGCGGCCCGTTCCACGTCGGCTCCATCAGCATCCAGAGCGGTGACATCTTCCTCGTCGTCGTCGCCGTGATCTGCATGTCCGGCCTCGCCGCCTTCGTCCGCACCAGCCGCACCGGCCGCGCCATGCAGGCCACCGCGCAGGACCCGGACACCGCGCAGCTCATGGGCATCGACACCAACCGCATCATCGTCATCGCCTTCGCGATCGGCGGACTCTTCGCCGCCGTCGCAGCCGTCGCCTCCGGCCTCAAGTACGGCCAGGTCAAGTACGACATGGGCTTCCAGGCCGGCCTCAAGGCGTTCACCGCGGCCGTCCTCGGCGGCATCGGCAACATCTACGGCGCCATGCTCGGCGGACTCGTCCTCGGCATCGCCGAATCCTGCGCCTCCGCCTACATCTCCAACATCCCCGGAATGGAACAGCTCGGCGGCGGCAGCTGGGCCAACGTCTGGGCCTTCGTCCTCCTCATCGTCGTGCTGCTCGTCCGTCCCCAGGGCCTGCTCGGCGAACGCGTCGCGGACAGGGCGTGATCGTATGACCGACATCTCCCTCACCGCCGTGGACACCCTCCCGGCCGCGAAATCCAGGACCGCCCGGCTCATCCCGCTCCCCCTCGGCGCGGCACGAGCCGTCACCCTGGCCGGCGCCGTCATCAGCGCCGTCTCCACCTTCCTGTCCTGGACCTACACCACCGCCTTCCCCGGCGACCTCACCGTCACCGGCTACCCCGGCGGACTCCAGGTGCTCACCCTCGCCGGAGCCCTGCTCACCACGCTCTTCGCACTCTCCGCGTTCGGCGTCAAGGGCCTCGGCTGGCTGAACCCCAGCCACTCGCAGAACTCCGTACTGCTCCTCGCGCTCGGCACCTTCGTCACCACCTGGTACACGGTGATCGCCATCGCCTACGAGCTGAAGGGCCTCGCCAACCTCGACCCCGGCGGCGTCATCGCCGCCGTCGGCACCCTGGTGCTCGTGATCGGCGCCCTCGGCCTGCCCCTCGACCGGCAGCCCGCGCTGCCCGCCGACGGCGAGTTCTACGAACTGGGCCGGTTCGCCGAGAACGCGGCCGTCCGCCGCGGCTACCGGGCCCTGCGCGACCTGCGCCTCGCCCACAGCGACCGCCCCGTCAACGACCCGCGTACCCTCCCCGGCTGGGTCCAGCGCCTCATCATCACCCTCGCCGCGGCCATCGGCCTCAGCCTGCTCACCTTCGCCATCGGCACCGAGTACTCCGAGATCTTCATCGGCCTCCTCATCCTCATCGCCTTCGGCGCCTGGGGCCTGGGCGCCTCCGGACTCGTCCGGCAGTTCTCGCAGCTCACCGCCGAACACCGCAGCTTCGCCTCCGCGATGGGCTTCACCGCCGCCCTGGCCTACCCGTTCGTCCAGAACGACGAGCACTACGCCAACCTCGGCGTCAACATCCTCATCTTCGGCACCGTCGCCCTCGGCCTGAACATCGTCGTCGGCCTCACCGGCCTCCTCGACCTCGGCTACGTCGCCTTCCTCGGCGTCGGCGCCTACGCCGCGGCACTCGTCTCCGGCTCCCAGTTCTCCATCTGGTCCGGCGTCCAGTTCCCGTTCTGGGCCGCCGCCCTCACCGGCATGGCAGCCTCACTCGTCTTCGGCGTCCTCATCGGCGCACCAACCCTGCGACTGCGCGGCGACTACCTGGCCATCGTCACCCTCGGCTTCGGTGAAATCTTCCGCCTCGCCGTCAACAGCCTCGACGGTGTCTCAGGACCGAAGATCACCAACGGCCCCAACGGCATCGCCCAGATCCCCGACCTGGAGCTGTTCGGCTACAACCTCGGCGACGCCCACGACATCGGCGGCTTCACCCTCGGCCGGTACGCCAACTACTACCTGCTGATGCTCCTGATCACCGTCATCGTGGTCCTCGTCTTCACCCGCTCCGCCAACTCCCGGATCGGCCGCGCCTGGGTCGCCATCCGCGAGGACGAGACCGCCGCCACCGCCATGGGCATCAACGGCTTCCGCGTCAAGCTCATCGCCTTCGCCCTCGGCGCCTCACTCGCCGGCCTCGCCGGAACGGTCAGCGCACACGTCACCTACAACGTCGTGCCCAGCCCGTACCAGTTCGCCGGCGCCGCACCCCCCAACTCCGCCTTCCTCCTCGCCGCCGTCGTCCTCGGCGGCATGGGTACCGTCAGCGGCCCGATCCTCGGCGCCTCACTGCTCTACCTCATCCCCGAGAAGCTCGGCTTCCTGCAGAACTACGAGCTGTTCGCGTTCGGCATCGCCCTGATCCTCCTCATGCGATTCCGCCCCGAGGGCCTCATCGCCAACCGGCGCCGCCAGCTCGAATTCCACGCGGACGACGCACTGGTCCTCCCCGGCAAGGCAGGGGCGTGAAAGACACCATGACCACGACCACCCAAGCCCCCGCCGGGACCCCGCTCCTCGAAGCCAGCGGCGTCATCATGCGCTTCGGCGGCCTCACCGCCGTCCGCGACGTCGACCTCACCGTCAACACCGGTGAGATCGTCGGCCTCATCGGCCCCAACGGCGCCGGCAAGACCACCTTCTTCAACTGCCTCACCGGTCTCTACGTGCCCACCGAAGGCACCGTGAAGTACCAGGGCAACGTCCTGCCGCCCAAGCCCCACCTCGTCACCAAGGCCGGCATCGCCCGCACCTTCCAGAACATCCGGCTCTTCGCCAACATGACCGTCCTGGAGAACGTGCTCGTCGGCCGCCACACCCGCACCAAGGAAGGCCTGCTCTCCGCCCTCATCCGCGGACCCGGCTACCACCGCGCCGAAGCGAGATCCCGCGCACGCGCCATGGAACTCCTCGAGTTCACCGGACTCGCCGACAAGGCCGAGCACCTCGCCCGCAACCTGCCCTACGGCGAACAGCGCAAGCTCGAAATCGCCCGCGCCCTCGCCAGCGAACCCGGACTGCTGCTCCTCGACGAACCCACCGCGGGCATGAACCCCCAGGAGACCCGGGCGACCGAAGAACTCGTCTTCGCCGTCCGCGACCAGGGCATCTCCGTACTCGTCATCGAGCACGACATGCGCTTCATCTTCAACCTCTGCGACCGCGTCTCCGTCCTCGTCCAGGGCGAGAAACTCGTCGAAGGCACCAGCGAGGTCGTCCAGCGCGACGACCGCGTCATCGCCGCGTACCTCGGCGAACCCTTCGAAGGCGCACCCGAGGACGAAGCCGGCGCCGAGATCGAAGCCGCGGAAGCGCGCAACATCAGCAAGACGGAGGACGACCAATGACCGCACTTCTCGAAGTCGAGGACCTGCGCGTCGCCTACGGCAAGATCGAGGCCGTCAAGGGCATCTCGTTCAGCGTCGAGGCCGGCCAGATCGTCACCCTGATCGGCACCAACGGCGCGGGCAAGACCACCACGCTCCGGACCCTGTCCGGGCTGATCAAGCCCGTCGCCGGCCGTATCGTCTTCGACGGCCAGCCGCTCGCCCGGGTACCGGCGCACAAGATCGTCTCCCTCGGGCTCGCACACTCCCCCGAAGGCCGGCACATCTTCCCGCGCCTCACCATCGAGCAGAACCTGCAACTCGGCGCGTTCCTCCGCAAGGACTCCGCCGGCATCACCAAGGACATCCAGCGCGCCTACGAGCTCTTCCCCATCCTCGGGGAACGGCAGAAGCAGGCCGCCGGCACCCTCTCCGGCGGTGAACAGCAGATGCTCGCCATGGGCCGGGCCCTGATGTGCCAGCCCAAGCTGCTCATGCTCGACGAGCCCTCCATGGGCCTCTCCCCGATCATGATGCAGAAGATCATGCACACCATCGTGGAACTCAAGGCCCAGGGCACCACGATCCTGCTCGTCGAACAGAACGCGCAGGCCGCGCTCTCGCTCGCCGACCAGGGCCACGTCATGGAGATCGGCAAGATCGTCCTGTCGGGCACCGGGTCCAACCTCCTGCACGACGAATCCGTGCGGAAGGCGTACCTCGGCGAGGACTGACCCGCCACGACGAAGGGCCCGCACCGGGAAACGGTGCGGGCCCTTCGCCATGTCCAGCGCGCGCTACTTCTCCGGAACCTCGTCGATCACGGCCTGCGCGACCTGCTGCATCGACATCCGGCGATCCATCGACGTCTTCTGGATCCAGCGGAACGCCGCCGGCTCGGACAGCCCGTACTTCGTCTGCAACACACTCTTCGCCCGGTCCACCAGCTTCCGGGTCTCCAGCCGCAACGACAGATCCGCGACCTCGAGCTCCAGCGCCCGCAGCTCCTGGAAACGGCTCACCGCCATCTCTATGGCCGGCACCAGATCGCTCTTGCTGAACGGCTTCACGAGATACGCCATCGCCCCGGCATCCCGGGCCCGCTCCACGAGCTCCCGCTGGGAGAACGCGGTCAGCATCAGCACCGGCGCGATCTTCGCCTTCGCGATCAGCTCGGCGGCGGAGATCCCGTCCAGGACGGGCATCTTCACATCCAGGATCACCAGATCCGGCCGGTGCTCCTCGGCCAGCTTGACGGCGGTCTCACCGTCGCCGCAGTCGCCGACGACGGAGTAGCCCTCTTCCTCCAGCATCTCCTTGAGATCGAGCCGGATCAGTGCCTCGTCCTCGGCGATGACGACGCGCGTCGTCATCGGCGGTACGTGCGACTGCTCGTCTATGGGCTCGGCGGCGCTCAACGGGACTCCTCGATCATGGCGGGGTAATGCACCCATGAGCCTACCTAGCGACACCCGCGCGCGCCGACCCGGTACACTCCTGACCATCACCTAGCCGGGTTGGTGGAAGGGTATACACGGAGGTCTCAAACACCTCTGCCCGAGAGGGCTTGCGGGTTCGAATCCCGCACCCGGTACAAGTATCGCCTTTGATTCCAAGGTAAGCATTTCTTTGTAAAGAACGCTGCAGATGGTGAACCGTTACCTAAACGGCCCCTTTGTTCCTGCGCGAAGCCCATGCTCGGCATATGCACGATCTCGCGATTCGTCATCAGGCCGTCAATCTGGTCCGCTCCGGCATCACCAACGCCGAGGTCGGCCGCCGCCTCAGCGTTCCACTGGGCACCGTCAGCTACTGGGTGCATATGGACCGCGCCAAGCGCGGCGAATGCCCGGGGTCCCACAATCCGCTCTGCCCGCGCTGCGACGGGCGCGAGTTGGACGAGGCGGCGTACTCGTACCTGCTGGGTCTCTATCTCGGAGACGGCCATGTGATTCAGTACTCGGAGCACCGGGTGCCGAGCCTCATGATCACCTGCGGCGACGGCTGGCCCGGCCTCATGGACGCCGCCGAGGAGGCCATGCAGGCCGTCTTCCCCGACAACAAGACCTGCCGCGTCCGCAGGACGGGCTGCCACAACGTGAAGGTCTATTCGAAGCACCTGTGGTGCATGTTTCCCCAGCACGGGAAAGGCCACAAACACGAGAGGCGCATCGTCCTCGAACCCTGGCAGCAGGAGATCGTCGACGCCCACCCCTGGGCGTTCATCCGGGGGCTCATCCACTCCGACGGGTGCCGGATCACCAACTGGACCACCCGGATCGTCGGCGGCGAGCAGAAGCGCTACGAGTACCCGCGGTACTTCTTCACCAACAAGTCGGACGACATCCGCGCCCTGTTCAGCGACACCCTCGACAAGGTCGGCGTCGAATGGAAAGTCACCCGTCGCGGCAAGGACCCGTACAACGTTTCCGTCGCGCGCCGCGCGTCCGTCGCGTTGATGGACCTGCATGTGGGGCCCAAGTACTGAGCCCCACGGAGTGGTCCGGCTACTTCGGGGAGTCGTCCTCGCCGATGTGGTGCACGCGCACCATGTTCGTCGTGCCGGGCACGCCCGGCGGGGAGCCGGCGGTGATGACCACGACGTCGCCCTTGCGGCACTTGCCGATGCGGAGCAGCGCTTCGTCGACCTGGTCCACCATTTCGTCGGTGGTCTGGACCATGGGGCCGAGGAGGGTTTCGACGCCCCAGGTGAGGTTGAGCTGGGATCGGGTGGCGGGTTCGGGGGTGAAGGCGAGGAGGGGGATCGGGGAGCGGTAGCGGCTGAGGCGGCGGACGGTGTCGCCTGATTGGGTGAAGGCGACGAGGTACTTGGCGCCGAGGAAGTCACCCATTTCGGCGGCGGCGCGGGCGACGGCGCCGCCCTGGGTGCGGGGCTTGTTGCGTTCGGTGAGCGGGGGGAGGCCGGAGGAGAGGATCTCTTCCTCGGAGGCGCAGATGATGCGGCCCATGACCTTGACGGTTTCGATGGGGTGTTTGCCGACGCTGGTTTCGCCGGAGAGCATGACGGCGTCGGTGCCGTCCATGATGGCGTTGGCGACGTCGGAGGCTTCGGCGCGGGTGGGGCGGGATGCGTCGATCATGGAGTCGAGCATCTGGGTGGCGACGATGACCGGTTTGGCGTTGCGCTTGGCGAGTTTGATGGCGCGCTTCTGGACCATGGGGACGGCTTCGAGGGGCATTTCGACGCCGAGGTCGCCGCGGGCGACCATGATGCCGTCGAAGGCGTCGACGATCTCTTCGAGGTTGTCGACGGCCTGCGGCTTCTCGATCTTGGCGATGACGGGGACGCGGCGTCCCTCTTCCTTCATGATGCGGTGGACGTCGATGACGTCCTGGGCGCTGCGGACGAAGGAGAGGGCGATGATGTCGGCGCCGATGCGCAGGGCCCAGCGGAGGTCTTCGATGTCTTTTTCGGAGAGGGCGGGGACGGAGACCGCGACGCCGGGGAGGTTGAGTCCCTTGTTGTCGGAGACCATGCCGCCTTCGATGACGATGGTGTGGACGCGGGAGCCCTGGACTTCGGTGACTTCGAGGGTGACGCGGCCGTCGTCGACGAGGATGCGTTCGCCTTTGGTGACGTCGGCGGCGAGTCCTTTGTAGGTGGTGCCGCAGCGCTGGCGGTCGCCTTCGACGTCTTCGACGGTGATGGTGAATTCGTCGCCGCGTTCAAGGAGTACGGGGCCTTCGGTGAAGCGGCCGAGGCGGATCTTCGGGCCCTGAAGGTCGGCGAGGACGCCGACGCTGCGTCCGGTCTCTTCCGAGGCTTTGCGTACGCGGTGGTAGCGGTCCTCGTGGTCGGGGTAGGAGCCGTGGCTCAGGTTGAGGCGGGCGACGTCCATTCCGGCTTCGACGAGTGCCTTGATCTGGTCGTAGCTGTCGGTGGCGGGGCCCAGGGTGCAGACAATTTTTGCTCGGCGCATGTTTCGAGCCTATGACTTACTGACGGGTAGGCAGATGGGTGGAGGCGACTGTCCAACGTCGGCTGGATTAACGGTTGTTGACAAGTGTCGAACGTGCATGGCAGTGCTCATGTGAGCAGCGTGGCGGGTCCCGGTGGGGGCCGGGTGGTGGGCCGCCGGGTCAGCCGAGCGGGGGCGGGGTCATGGTGAAGTGTGCGGTGACGTGTGCGGAGACGTTCTGCCGTTCGGGTTCGAGGTCGAGGGACTGCGGGGCGAAGTCGGCCATGCCGGGGCCGCCGGCGGCGCGGGAGCTCATGGCGCCGAAGGCCTGTCGGGGGTAGGGGGTGGCCTGCTGGACGCCTTCGTCGGCGAGTTCGATGAGGGCGGTGAGGGTGGAGCCGAGGGCTTCGGCGTATTCGCGGGCGCGTTGGACGGCGTCGTGGACGGCTTGCCTGCGGGCTTCGCGGTAGACGGTCGACTGGGGGCGCAGCGACCACCAGGGGCCGTCGACGGAGGTGAGTTCGAGGTCGGCGAGGCGGGTGGTGAGTTCGCCGAGGGCGGTGAAGTCGGTGAGGGTGGCGCCGATGCGTACGACGCCGTGGTAGGCGCGGATCTTCTCGCCGCGGTCGCGGCCTTTTTCGCGGAGTTCCGGGGTGAGGCCGAAGGTGCCGGTTTCGATCTTCTCGACGGCTTCGCCGTAGCTCTTGATGAGGTCGAGGGCCTGGGTGTTGCGGCGGGTGAGGTCGTCGAGGGTGTGGCGGCGGTCGGCGCCGCGGGATCTGACGGTGACGGCGATGCGGGCGAGTTCGGGTTCGACCTCGAGGGTGGCTTCGCCGCGGACGCCGACGTGCGGGGCTTCGGCGGTCGGGTGGGTCCTGTCCGTTTCTGTGACCATGTGCCCCACTGTCGCAGGCGGGGCATTCTCCGGCGGGACATCTGATGGAAACGCCTGGGGGGTGTTGCGGGGTGGTGTTCCTACGCCAGAATCTACGCGCGTTACATCACCGGACAGACCAGGAGCCGACATGCCGCTCAACCGAAGGACCTTCCTCAACCGTTCCGCCGCCACGGGTGCGGGGGTGGCGCTCGCGGGCGCCACGGGGGCCGTTGCCGGCGCCGCGCCGGCGCAGGCGCACGACGAGGGGCGTGGGCACGGGCACGGCCCGAAGACGTACTCGCTGCGGGTGCTGGGCACGACGGATCTGCACGGCCATGTCTTCAACTGGGACTACTTCACGGACAAGGAGTACGACGACAGCACCCACAACGACGTGGGTCTGGCGAAGATCTCCACGCTGGTGGAGCAGGCGCGTGCCGAGAAGGGCTGCGACCGCACCCTGTTGATCGACGCGGGCGACATCATCCAGGGCACGCAGTTGTCGTACTACTACGCGCGGGTGGACCCGATCACCGGCACCGCCGGCAAGCGCGCACCGGTGCACCCGATGGCGCTGGCGATGAACCACATGCGGTACGACGCGGCGGCGCTGGGCAACCATGAGTTCAACTACGGCATTCCGGTGCTGCGCAAATTCCAGGAGCAGTGCGACTTCCCGCTGCTGGCGGCGAACGCGGTGGACGCGAAGACGCTGAAGCCGGCGTTCCCCCCGTACACGATCAAGCGGATCAGGGTGCACGGCGGGCAGGACATCAAGGTCGGGATCCTGGGGCTGACGAATCCGGGGATCGCGATCTGGGACAAGGCCAATGTGCAGGGGAAGATGGCGTTCCCGGGTCTGGTGGAGCAGGCGAAGATCTATGTGCCGAAGCTGCGGGCGCTGGGCTGTGACGTGGTGATCTGTACGGATCACTCGGGTCTTGACGGCAGTACGTCGTACGGGGACGCGCTGCCGTATCCGGAGAACGCGTCGTCGCTGGTGGCGGAGCAGGTGCCGGGGATCGACGCGATCCTGGTGGGGCACACGCACAAGGAGGTCGCGTCGCGCACGGTCGTCAACACGGTGTCCGGTAAGAACGTGGTGCTGTCGGAGCCGCTGATGTGGGGGATGCGGCTGAGTGTCTTCGACATCGGGCTGGAGTTCTCGCGGGGCCGCTGGTCGGTGACGTCGGTGGTGGCGGAGGTCCGCAACGCGAACGCGGTGGCGGAGGACCCGCATGTGGTGAAGCTGGTGAAGGCGGAGCACGACAAGGTCGTGGCGTATGTGAACCAGGTGGTCGGTACGTGCACGGTCGCGATGGCGGCGACCGAGGCGCCGTACAAGGACACGCCGATCATCGACTTCATCAACGCGGTGCAGAGCCAGACGGTGAAGGCCGCGTTGGCGGGGACGGCGTACGCGGCGCTGCCGGTGCTGTCGCAGGCGGCGTGTTTCTCGCGGACGGCGGCGATTCCGGCGGGTCAGGTGTCGTTGCGGGATGTGGCGGGTCTGTATGTGTACGAGAACACGCTGGACGCGCGGGTGCTCACGGGTGCGCAGGTGAAGGACTATCTGGAGTTCTCGGCGAAGTACTTCGTGCAGACCGCGGCGGGTGCGGTGGTGGATGTGTCGAAGCTGACGAACGCGGACAGCACTCCGGACTACAACTACGACGTGGTGGGCGGGGTGTCGTACGAGATCGACATCGCGAAGCCGGTGGGTTCGCGGATCACCAATCTGACGTTCCAGGGCGCGCCGCTGGATCCGGCGGCGAAGTTCGTGCTGGCGGTGAACAACTACCGGGCGAACGGTGGCGGCAATTTCCCGCATGTGGCGGCGACGCCGTCGGTGTGGGCGAATTCGGACGAGATCCGGAACACGATCATCGCGTGGGTGAAGGCGAACGGTTCGATCGATCCGTCCGCCTTCGGCGGTGACAGCTGGAAGCTCACCCGCGACGGAGTGCCGCTGTTCTAGTCGGCACGTTGGAGGCGGCCGTCCCGTCGAGGCCGAAGGTGGTGAACGACGTTCTGGCCGGCAGGGGGTAGGGCTCCTTGCCGGTCAGTGCGTTGAGGATGACGGCGGAGCGCCAGGCGACGAGGCCGAGGTCGGGGGCGCCGACGCCGTGGGTGTGGCGGTTGGCGTTCTGGATGTGGACGGCGCCGCTGATGGACGGGTCGAGGGCGAGCCGGTGGTCGGCGTCGATGCGGGGCCGGCCGGCGGCGTCGCGGCGCAGGTAGGGGTGGAGCGGGGCGAGCAGTTGGTCGATGGAGCGTTCGCGGTAGCCGGTGGCGAGGATGACGGCGCTGGTCTGCAGGCGGCTGCGGGTGCCTTGTTGTTCGTGTTCGAGGTGGAGTTCGATGCCGGTGCTGCCGAGGCGTCCCGCGGTGCGGACGGTGACGCCGGGGGTGAGGGTGGCGTCGGGCCAGCCGCCGTCGAGGGTGCGGCGGTAGAGCTCGTCGTGGATGGCGTTGATGGTGTCGTGGTCGATGCCTTTGTGGAGTTGCCACTGCTGGGGGACGAGCTGGTCGCGGACGGGTTCGGCGAGGCCGTGGAAGTAGCGGGTGTAGTCGGGGGTGAACTGTTCGAGGCCGAGTTTGCTGTACTCCATGGGTGCGAAGGCGGGGGTGCGGGCGATCCAGGTGAGGCGTTCGCGGCCGGCGGGGCGGGCGCGCAGCAGGTCGAGGAAGACTTCGGCGCCGGACTGTCCTGATCCGACGACGGTGATGTGGTCGGTGGCGAGGAGCCGGGCGCGCTGGTTGACGTAGTCGCTGGAGTGGATGACGGGGACGGTGGGGGCTTCGGCGAGGGGGCGCAGGGGTTCGGGGACGTAGGGGCTGGTGCCGATGCCGATGACGAGGTTGCGGGCGTGGGTGCGGCCGAGGGCTTCGGCTTCGCCGTTGCGGTCGAGGTGGGTGTGGTCGACCTCGAACAGGGCGCGGCCGGGGTTCCAGCGGACGGTGTCGACCTGTTGGCCGAAGTGGGTGGTGGTCAGGGTGTCGGCGACCCAGCGGCAGTAGGCGTCGTATTCGGCGCGGTGGATGTGGAAGCGCTCGGCGAAGTAGAAGGGGAAGAGGCGTTCGCGGGTTTTGAGGTAGGAGAGGAACGACCAGCGGCTGGTGGGGTCGGCGAGGGTGACGAGGTCGGCGAGGAACGGGACCTGGAGGGTGGCGCCGTCGATGAGCAGGCCAGGGTGCCATTGGAAGGAGGGCCGTTGGTCGTAGAAGGCGGCGGTGAGGTGGGGGATGCCGTCGGCGAGGGCGGCGAGGGAGAGGTTGAAGGGGCCGATGCCGATGCCGAGGAGGTCGAGGGGTTCTTCGGGGGTGGCGGGTTCGGTGGGTTCCGGGGTGGGGGGCGCTGTCGTCATCGGGCCGTGGTGCCTTCCGTGGTGAGGTGCAGGAGCGCTGTGAGGTCGGCGGGCCGGGTGTGCGGGTTGAGCAGGGTGGCTTTGAGCCAGAGGCGTCCGTCGGCGTGGGCGCGGCCGAGTACGGCGTGGCCTTCGTGCAGGAGGCGGCGGCGGATGGCGGCGACGTGGGTGTCGTCGGCGTGGGTGGGGCGGAACAGGACGGTGCTGATCTCGGGGCGGCCGCGCAGGGTGAGGGCGGGGTGGGCGTCGATGAGGTCGGCGAGGTGCTGGGCCTGGTCGCAGACGGTGTCGACGAGGGCGCCGAGTCCTTCGCGGCCCAGTGCGCGGAGGGTGACGGCGATCTTGAACACGTCGGGGCGGCGGGTGGTGCGCAGGGAGCGGCCGAGGAGGTCGGGGAGGCCCGCTTCGGTGTCGTCGTCGGCGTTGAGGTAGTCGGCCTGGTGGGCGAGCGGCCGCAGGGCGGTGGTGTCGCGTACGGCGAGCAGGCCGGCGGCGATGGGCTGCCAGCCGAGTTTGTGCAGGTCGAGGGTGACGGAGTCGGCGAACGGCAGGCCGTCGAGGCGGTGTGCCGCGCGGTCGCTGAACAGCAGGGGTCCGCCGTAGGCGGCGTCGATGTGGAGTTCGGCGCCGTGGGCGGCGGTGTGGTGGGCGATCTCGGGGAGCGGGTCGATGGCGCCGGTGTCGGTGGTTCCGGCGGTCGCGACGACGAGGACGGGGCCGGGGTCGCGGAGCTCGCCGAGGGCGGTGTGGAGGGTGGCCGGATCGAGGGTGCCGGCGGGGGTGGGCAGGACGTGGGCCGGTGGCAGGCCCAGGAGCCAGATGGCGCGCTGGATGCTGTGGTGGGCGTTGGCTCCGCACACGACCCGCAGGGCCGGTCCGCCGGGGTGGCGTTCGCGGGCGAGCAGCAGGGCGAGGTGGTTGGACTCGGTGCCGCCGCTGGTGACGAGGGCGTCGGGGGCGCGGTGGCCGGGGTAGACGAGGGCGGCGAGGGCGGCGGTGGTCTCGGCTTCGAGGGCGCTGGCGGCGGGTGCCTGGTCCCAGGAGTCGAGGGACTGGTTGAGGGCGCTCGCGGCGAGGTCCGCGGCGACGGCGAGGGCCAGCGGCGGGCAGTGCAGATGGGCGACGCAGCGCGGGTGCGCGGGGTCGGCGGCTCCGGCGGCGAGGGCGTGGACGAGGGTGCGCAGCGCGTGTTCCGCGCCGGTTCCGGTGTGTGGGATGACGGGGGCGCACGCGTCGCGTACGTGCCGGGCGACGGTGTCGGGGCCGCCGGCGGGGAGGGGTCCGCCGCGGGCGGTGGCGCCGGCGGTCAGTGCGTCGAGGACGGTGTCCAGCAGGGGGCGCAGGTGGCCGGGTCCTGTGATCCCTCCGGCGAGCTGGGGTGGCATGGGGTGGCCCCTTCGCGGTCGCTGCCTGTCGGGCGGGCGGTTCCGCCCGGTGTGCTCAACGAGAGCCACCGGTCAGGGGTATTGCGGGGCCGGTGCGGAGGATCGGATTCCGGCCGTGCGGGGGGGGTGGTCGGGGCGGTGTGATCGGGCAGGTCGGACGGTTCGCGGCAGGGTTTGGCGCAGGGTGCCCGCCCGGCCGGCGGGCACCCTGGTGGAACGGTCCTGGGCCGTGGCCTCGCCGTGGCCTAGCCGCGGACGGTGTCGTCGGCCGGCTCGGGGTATGTCGCCCGGATCTTCAACGCCCTTTGCAGGTCGTGGAGTTGGTCGGCGAGCTGGCGGCGCAGGGCCGGCAGCGGGTGCGCGTCGCGCAGGCATTCGCCGCCGACCCGCAGGGTGGACATGTCGGTGGCCGTGGTGGGGAAGGCGTGCCGGCCGGCGGCGGTGGCGAGCGCGGGTCCGCGGCGGGCGGCGACGGCGGTGGCCGCCGCGAAGTAGTGCGGTACGTATCCGTGCAGCAGATGGTGCTGTTCCGGCTGCCAGAAGCCCTGGGCGGTGGCGGTGAACAGATAGACCGACAGGGAGTCGTCGCCGAACATCGAGGTCCACGCGGCGTGTTTGGCCTGCGGGTCGGGGAGGGCGGCGCGGCAGCGGGCCGCGCCCTCCTCGCCGGAGGCGCTGGGGTCGCGGGCGAGTTCCGCGGCGATGTCCCCAGGGGTGGCGGCGCCGAGGACGGTGAGGCGGAGCAGCAGCTGCCAGCGCAGTTCGGGGTCGAGGGCGGGTCCGTCGGTGATCCGGCCGGCGGTGAGCCAGTCCCGCAGCCGTGCGGTGTCGGATCCGGTGACGGCGCAGTCGATGAGGGTGCGGGCGGCGCTGAGGTGCAGGGCGGTGTCGGCTGCGTACAGAAAGGTGCGGCAGACACCGGCGAGCAGGGTGAGGTCGGCGGTGCGGCGGGCGGGGCCGCGGTAGCGGTCGATGAGCTGGCCGCGGGTGAAGGCGAGGACGCCCTGGACGATGGCGGGGTCGGTCTCGGCGGGCAGGTGCCGCAGCACGAGCTCGAAGTAGTCGCCGGGCGGCAGTTCGCCGTCGCGTACCAGGTCGCGGGCGGCGTTCCAGACCACGGCGCGGGAGAGCGGGTCGGGCAGGCCGCTGAGGCATTCGGTGACGGTGGTCCACGACTGGTCGTCGAAGCGGATCTTGGTGTAGCTGAGGTCGCCGTCGTTGAGCAGCACCAGGTCGGGGCGGACGGGGCGGCCTTCGGGCAGCAGCGGGACGCGGGGGGCGGCGAGGTCCGCTGCGAGGCGTTCGCGCAGGACGAGCCGGCACGGGTCGGTCACGGCGCGGTCGTACAGGCCGACGCCGATGCGGTGCGGGCGGCTGCCGGTGCGGGCGATGAACGGTGCGGCGGGGCCGTCGAAGTGCGGCTGGAGGGTGTCGACGCCGGTGGTGCGCAGCCACTGCGCGGCCCATTTGCGGACGTCGCGGTCGGTGGCGCCGGCGAGGGACTCGATGAAGTCGTCGAGGGTGGCGTTGCCGAAGCGGTGCCGGGCCATGTGGTCGTTGACGCCCGCGAGGAAGTCCCTGGTGCCGAGCCAGGCGACGAGCTGCCGCAGTGCGGAGGCGCCCTTCGCGTAGGAGATGCCGTCGAAGTTCAGCATCGCGGAGGCGGTGTCGGGGACGGCTTCCGGGGCGACGGGATGGGTGGAGGGGCGCTGGTCGGCGTCGTAGCCGTAGATCTTGCGGGCGATGGCGAAGTCGGTCCAGGTGCTGGTGAAGCCGGTGGCTTCGGCGAGCACCTGGTAGCCGAGGTACTCGGCGAAGGACTCGTTGAGCCAGATGTCGTCCCACCAGCGCAGGGTGACGAGGTCGCCGAACCACATGTGGGCCATTTCGTGGGCGATGACGACGGCCCGGCTCTGGCGTTCGGTGTGGGTGACGGCGGAGCGGTAGACGTATTCGTCGCGGAGGGTGACGAGGCCGGGGTTCTCCATGGCGCCCCAGTTGAGCTCCGGGACGAACGCCTGGTCGTAGGAGTCGAAGGCGTAGGGCTCGTCGAAGATCTCGTGGTACCGGTCGAAGCAGCGGCGGGTGGTGTCGAGGAGCTCGGCCGCGTTGCTCTCCAGGTGCGGTCCCAGGCTCTTGCGGGCGTGCAGGCCGAAGGGCAGTCCGGCGTGTTCGGTGCGGATGCTGTACCAGGGGCCCGCGGCGACCGCGAGGAGGTAGGTGCTGATGGGCGGTGTCGTGGCGAGCTGCCAGTGCCCTTCGCCGGCGCGGGTGCGCTGCGCTATGCCGTTGCCGAGGACGGTCCAGGCGGGCGGGGCGGTGACGGTGACGTCGAAGACGGCCTTGAGGTCGGGCTGGTCGAACGTGGCGGCGAACGCGGGGCTGTGGTCGAGGCCGAGCTGGGAGTACGTGTAGACCTCGCCGTCGGCGGGGTCGGTGAAGCGGTGCATGCCTTCGCCGGTGCGGGAGTAGTGCATGTCCGCGTCGATCCGCAGTTCGTTGTCGGCCCGCAGCCCGGTGAGCGGGAGCCGGCCGTCGTCCAGGGTGCCGGGGTCGAGCGCGTGGCCGTTGAGTGCGGCGCTGTGCAGTGCGGCGGGCCTGAGGTCGATGAAGGTGGCGGCGCCGGCTTCACGCGCGCTGAAGCGGATCACCGTGGTGGAGCGGAAGGTCGCGTCGCCGCGGGTGAGGTCCAGGTGGATCGCGTAATGGTGAACGTCGATCAGGCGGGCGCGGGTCTCGGCCTCGGCGCGAGTCAGGGCTGGCATGCCGGACATGCTGCCGTACGGGGTGGTCCAGGTCACGGCCCGGGGTGATCTGCGGCCTGCCGGGTGATCCTCCGGGGGTCGAGGTGGTCGGTGGACCAGCCGCCGGGGACGGTGCGGTACTGCTGTTCGCGGAAGCGTACGGGGGCGGCGCCGACCCGGCGGGTGAACAGCCGGCTGAAGTAGGCGGGGTCCTCGTAGCCGACGCGGCGGGCGACGGCGGCGACCGGCAGGTCGGTGGCGGCGAGGAGTTCCTTGGCGCGGCCGAGCCGGATGCCGAGCAGGTAGTCCTTGGGGCTGCAGTCGGCGCTGCGGCGGACCGCGGCGCGCAGTTCGGCCAGCGTCATGCCGTGCCGGGCGGCGTGTTCCGCGATGGTCAGCGGCAGGAACGCGTCGCGGGCGAGGGCGTCGAGCACCCGGTCGCCGTCGCCGGTGGTGTCGGCGCGGGCGCGGCGCAGGGCGACGAGGAGTTCATGGACGGCTGCGGAGCTCTCGACTTCCAGGAGCGGGTTTCCGGGGCGGGCCGCGCGGGCGATGCGGGCGATGACGGCGCGCGGTCCCGTGGTGTCGCTGAGCGGGACGATGGGCCGGTCGGGCTCGATGTAGCCGAGTTCGGTGTAGGTGGCGGCGGCCGGTCCGGTGAAGTCGACGAAGCTCTCGTCCCAGCCGCTGCCGGGGTGCGGCGCGTAGTGGTGTTCGGCGTCGGGTGTGAGCCACAGCAGGGTGGGCGCGGTGATCTCCACGGCGTCGCCGCCGCGGTGCCGGAACCAGCCGGAGCCGGCGCTGATGACGACGGCGACGTGGTGGTCGATGGTGCGCGGCCCGACGGTGGGCAGCGCTCCGTGCTGCATGCCGACGCCGAGGCATACCAGGCCGAGCCGGTGGTGGACCGGGTTCGGGGAGAAGTAGCGCATCCATGTGTGGAACATCGAGGACTGATCTTGGCTCATGGAGTGCGGTGCTGGCCAGGGGGTCGGGGCCACGCCCCCGGCCCCCTGGCGGTTTGGGGTGTTATGCAGGACCGAGGTCCGTGACGGTGAAGGTGTCGAGGGAGAACTCGGCGGTGCCGCTGTCGCCGGCCTTGCGCAGCCCCACCCAGGCGTCGCCGTCGGCGGGGGTGGTGAACTCGTAGCTGTGGGTGGCGGGCGTCCGGGCGGCGGGCAGCAGCGTACGGGACAGTTCGGTGGTTTCCGGGCGGTCGGTGGCGGTGATCCAGGCGTACTGGCCGGCTTCCTCGTTCTCGTAGCGGAACGTGACGCGGTAGCGGCGGCCGGGGGCGAAGCGGGCGGTGTGCGGGACGGTCCGGTAGATCAGCCCGTCGTTCTCGCCGCGGGACTTGAGGGACTGGGTGCCGTCGATGATGTCGTCGATCACCTTGCCGTTCCAGCCGGCCTGGGTGAACGGGGAGTGCCGCTGCGCGATGTGGGTGCGGGGGTCGGTGACGTCGCCTGCGTCGCCCTTGACGAAGGCGCCCCAGCCCTGGGGGACGTTCTCGAAGTCCTCGTGGACGAGGGCGCCGGGGCTGCGGGTGGGGAGGGCGGCGACGACGCGGACGTTGTCGAAGGTGACGCGGGCCGCTCCCTCGTCGGCGCGCAGGGCGAGGGTGACCGGGCCGCCGCCTTCGGGGACGGTGAACCAGGTGAACATCCGCTGCATGCGGGAGCCGTGCTTGCGGTCGGCGGCGACGTAGTTGCCCGCGGTGGAGGTGTCGGTCCAGTTGACGGCGGTGACGCCGTCGGCGGTGCGGACCTCCAGGGCCGCCCTGCGCCACTCCCCCGCGGTGGCGCCGACCTCGACCTGGACGGAGGCCGCGTAGCTGCCGGGCCGCAGCCGCGACAGGCGCTGGCCGACGAAGGCGGCGGGGCCGGCGCCGATGACGAGTTCGTAGTCGCCGATGGGGTTGCGGACGACGGTCGCCGGCCCGTTGACGTGCCAGTCGTCGAGCCGGCCGGAGTGGAAGCCGGGGTCGTGGATCACGGTGCCCTCGCCCCAGCCGGGGGCGGCCTGGCGGGGCGCCCGGTCGCGGTACACGACGTAGGGCTGTCCGGCCTCGGCGGTCACGGTGACGGAGCCGGACCGGATTGGCAGGTCGCCTTCGAAGCGGCGGCCCTGGTCGGTGAGGCGGTAGAGGCTGACGGTGCGGGCCGCCGCCCAGCCGGCGGGCAGCCGCCAGGTGGAGGCGCCGCCCGCCGGGTTGTAGTGGTAGAGCTTCGGCGGGTTCTTGGCCTGCCGCGGCTCCCAGGGCAGCAGGTAGCTGCCGCCGCGGTAGACGGTGCGGCCGTCGGTGGTGATGGTCTTCGTGCCGTCGGCGTCGGTCACCGAGGTGGCGGTGGGTCCGGAGAAGGTGATCTCGTGGTCGGTCCAGGTGCTGATCGGGTACGCCTGGAGGTACTTGGCGGGCAGGTTCTCCGTCCAGACGGTGCGGTAGAAGGCGTTCCAGTCGGTCTTGCCGACCCAGCCCTCGAAGGTGCCGAGCTTGGCGGTGCCCAGCAGCGGCCACTTGTCGGCGAAGACGTCCTTCTGGTGGTGCCGCACCATGCGGATGAGCTGCGAGTTGATGCCGCGCGAGGTGTCGCCGCCGTAGTCGGTCTCGTTCGCCCAGTGCGACCACAGGGAGGAGCGCTCCAGGCCGTGGCCCCATTCGCTGGTGACGTTCCAGCCCTGGGCGCGCAGATGGCGCTGGAGCCGGTCGGAGGTCCAGCCCGACTCGCGGAACACGTCGAGGTAGATCGTGTTGAGCGCCGGGTGGGTCTCGTCGCGCAGCTGCTGGAAGCGGGCGGCGATGTCGCCGCTGATCAGGTCGCGGCGGGCGTTGATGCGATAGGACTGGTCGAGCCAGTCCCACTGCTGGTCGGTCTTGTCGACGAGCTGGTCGGAGAAGGCGTTGGCCACCGGGTAGGACTCGGTGGCGTTGACGTGGACGGCGAAGTCGCTGTTCCAGCGGGCGCCGCGGGCGACGAGGGTGTTGAGGTCGGCGAGGCCGCCCGCACGCCGGTTGTAGTTGCCGCCGTAGTCGGGGTGCGCGGAGTCGTGGCCCTCGGACTGGTAGCCCTTGAGGAGGGTGAACTGCCGCAGCCCGTCGGTGGCCAGGGAGATCCGCTTGACGTTGTCGAGGGTGGCCAGGAACGGGTTGGTGGCCTGGCTGGCGAAGTTGAACGGGATGTGCGGGACGACCCGCAGGTGCTGGGTGTCGGCGCCGAGCGGGGTGACGGCGATGTCCCGCAGTGCGATCGCCGCGTCCTGCCAGTCGGTCTTCCCGTCGCCGTTGCGGTCCCGGGTGACGATGACCTTGGCGTACGGCAGCGGCTCGGTGTCGGTGGTGGCGGCGCCGGCGGCCCGGTACGTCCACTGGCCGGGCGCCAGCCCGGATTCGATCCAGCCGTCGCCGGCCAGGGTCTGCCGCCAGAAGCGGCCGTTCTCCCAGGTGGTGCCCTGCGCGCCGACCGGCTTGTCGTAGACGGTGTTGCTCTCGATCGCGGCGCCGAGCGCGTCGGTGGCGACGACCGCGTACGCGCAGCCGGTGGCCGCCGCCTCGGCGGGCGTGGTGGCGGTGACGCGGACCAGGGTGTCGCCGCTGGTGGCCTTGTCGAGCTGCAGCTTCGCGGCGAGCAGGGTGGCCCCCGGCTGGTCGCTGCGCACGCTCAGCAGCCGCAGTCCGGGGATCTGCAGGGTGCCCACGCGCAGACTGTCGGTGTCGGCGATGGCGGTGACACGGAATTCGGCGGTCCAGCCGTCGACGGCGATCTGCGCTTCGATGCGCGTCCCGCCGTCGAAGGTGAGGGTGTACGCGATGCGGTCGGCGCGGACCGCGCTGGTGACCTGCGGGGTGTGGACGGCGCCGTCGATGAGGACGGTGCTCGCGGGGGCGGGCGCGCCGTGGATGACGGCGCCGGTGCCGCGGTCGGTGTAGGAGGCGATGCCGGGGAAGGCGGTGTGGACGCGGACGTCCAGCTGCGCCGAGCGGATCACCGCTCGGCCCGCGGCGGCCGTCGCGGCGGCGGCGCTGCCCTGTCCGGGGACGAGCGCCGCGGCCAGTCCGGCGGCTGCGGTGGAGAGCACCACCGCGCGGCGGCTGGGACCGGCTTCCATGCTGGTGTCGGGGGCGGACATCGCACTCCTCACTACGGCATAACTACGGCATCGCCACGGCATGGCGGTGCTGCTGGACGCACCGCCGGTTGCCGTGGGCGGCACAGCCGGTGACCACCGGCTGTACAGCTGCTTCACAGGTCGATCGCCCTACACCTTGCGTCGCGGGGACCCGGCGCGCCCATGGACAAAGGTGGGCCGCTGTTGGACTCATGGGTCGGGCCGGAATCGACTGCCCGCGCATCCGCCGGGTGCACGCTTCCGGCCGGGTCCACGCGGCCGGCGGGTTCACGCGTCGAGTGACAGCGTCGCCAGGATCTGCCAGCCGCCCTCGGGGGCCGGGCCCGCGGTGAGTTCGCCGCCCAGCGCCTCGGCACGCTCCTGGAGCCCGACCAGGCCGTAGCCGCCGCCGAACGCCTGCGCGGAGAGGCGGGCGGCGCCGGTGCCGTCGTCGGTGATGCGCAGTTCGAGCCCCGCGGGCACGGAGCGCAGGCCGATGCGGACGGCGGTGGCGTCGGCGGCGTGCTTGCGGATGTTGGTGAGCGCCTCGCGGACGATGCGGTGCACCCCGGCGGCGACGTCCGAGGGGATCCGTTCGTCCAGACCCCGCTCCACGTACAGCACGACGGGCGGCCCGACCTCGGAGAAGGCCTCGGCCAGCTCCCTGACCTGGACGATGCCGGCGACCGGCGTGGTCTCGGCGGCGCCTTCGCGCAGCACCCGCACCAGCCGCCGCATCGCCGCGAGCGCCTCGCCCGAGGAGTTCTCGATACGGGCGAAGGTGGCGTCCGCCTGCTCGCCCGACACCCCCGTGTAGCGGGCGGCGCGCGCCTGGACGGCGATGCCGGTGACGTGGTGCGCGACGAGGTCGTGCAGTTCGCGGGCGAGTTCCAGGCGCTCGGCTGAGCGGACGGCGGCGAGGTCGTTGACACGCTGGCCGGCCTGCTGGCGCTGGATGAGGGAGTACGCGGTGACGAGGACGGTCAGCACCCCGTACAGGACGGTGAAGGCGCCGGGGCTGACGTCCCGCATGGGGGCGGTGACGCAGGCGACGCCCAGCATCGGTCCGAGGATCGCCGCCGTGCGGGCGGGGCAGCGCTGCACCACGGCGGCGAGCAGCACGAGCAGGGCGATGCCCTCGCCCAGGCCCCAGGTGACCTCCGGGTGCTCCCCCGCCATGAGGATGATCGAGGCGGTCCAGGAGACGGCGACGGCCACGCAGGCCCGGGGGACGAGCGGGACGCGGGTGTAGGGCACGACGCACAGGCAGACGATGATGCCCGCGGCCCAGACGATCGCGTGCGGGCGGCTCGGCTGCTGGGCGAGGACCACGCCCTCGAAGCTGACCAGGAACAGCAGCACCGCGCAGAGCGTGATCTTGGCCGCGACGGCCAGCCCCGGGTGCCGGACCGCCCACCCGGGCAGGTTGTTCACGCGGGCCCGCCTCCCGGCCCGGCGGCCAGCCCGCTCTCCCACGCCCAGGCCGCGATCTCGACCCGGTTGCGGGCCTCGAGCTTGATCTGCACATGGCCCAGGTGGGTCTTGACGGTGGAGAGGGACACGAACAGCTCGGAGGCGATCTCCGCGTTCGTCATACCGCGGGCCAGGCACCGCACGACGTCCTGCTCGCGTTCGGTGAGCGGCTCGGCGGGCTGCCGTACGGGCCCGGCCCCCGGCGAGCCGGCGGCCGGTGCCATGTCGCGCAGCAGCCGCACGGTGATGGCGGGCGAGATCAGCGAGTCGCCGACCGCGGCGGCCCGCACCGCCTCGACGAGCATGGCGGGGCTGGAGTCCTTGAGCAGGAAGCCGCAGGCGCCGTTGCGCAAGGCGGTGTGCACGTATTCGTCCAGGTCGAAGGTGGTGACGATGACGACGCGGGGCGGCCGGACCACCTCGGGGGCGCACAGCAGCCGGGTCACTTCCAGGCCGTCGAGTCCCGGCATCCGGATGTCGAGGAGGCAGACGTCGGGGTGCAGCCGGCGGGCGGCGTCGAGGGCGGCCTCACCGTCGACGACATCGGCGACGACGTCGATGTCCGGCTCGCTGTCCAGGATCATCCGGAAACCGGTCCTGACCATCTCCTGGTCATCGGCGATGACCACGCTGATCGTCATGCGTTCCCTTCGGGCCGGTCCCGGGTTCCCGTGTTCCTCCATGGGACCGGGGGTCCTCGGCCCCCGCAACCGCAGAGCGGGCACACCGTACGGTCCCGCGATCTTTGTGCCCCCGCACGGAGGCACCACCAGTGGTTTCCGCGTCTCCCCCGGTGCGGACGCGTAATCTCGAAAGGCCACCGGTCCGCACGGTGGCCGGCGGGGGGAGATGGCTGTGACCGAGATCGAGCACGGGTTCCCGCACCTGGCCACGATCCAGAGCTCGCTCACCGCGCTGTACCGGCGGCTGTCCGCCGACACGGTCGAGCAGTACCCGGCGAGCGTGCGCCCGGAGTCGGTGGAGTTCCCGCCGGACGAGGACCCGTATCTGGGGGCGCAGCGCGTGGCGCGTGTGATGCTGCAGCACTTCCGGCTGCCGGACGCCCGGATGGTGGTGGGGTTCCGCGACATGGTGCACGCGGGCAGTGTCGAACTGGCGGCGGGCCCCGAGTACTTCGTCGAGCTGCACTCCCGCTTCAAGACGGACCGCCGCGATGTGGGCGCGGCGCTGGCGCACGAGGTCATGCACGTCTACCTGCACCGGCTCGGTCTGGAACTGCCCGGCACCCGCGACAACGAGATCCTCACCGACACCGCGACGGCGTTCCTCGGGGCGGGCTGGCTGCTGCTGGACTCGTACCGGGAGGAGCCGGCGATCCGGGAGGACCGGCTGATGATGTCCGCGTACAAGCTGGGCTATCTGACGCCGGAGGAGTACGGCTATGTGCTCGCGAAGCGGGCGCTGGTCTTCGGCGACGACATCGAGCCGTGGTTCAGCAGCCCGCTGGCGCGTGACGCCTACCGGGCCGGGCTGGTCCTCGCCGAGCAGGAGCGGCGGCAGCCGCCGCTGCTCGCCGCCGGCTGGACGGCCCGGCGGCGCTACGCCAGGGACCGGCGCGCGGGCACCGCGCAGCCCGCGGCACCGCTGGGCGGCTACTCCTTCGAGGCGACGAACCCGCCGCGGGTCTCCTTCCCCTGCCCCACCTGCCATCAGCGGATCCGGGTCCCGGTGCGCGGCCGCGTCACCGCCCGCTGCACGCTCTGCCGGACGGTGCTGGAGTGCGACACCTGAGATCGGCCGGCGGGTCCAAAAAAGGTGCGCGGCGCCTGCCCCCGTGGTCGGGGTGGGCAGGCGCCGCGTCATGTTCCGCACTTCGTTGTGCGGGACAGCTCGGGGTGGAGCGGATCAGACGGAGACCGGGCGGTCCGTCGGGCGGACCGGGGACGGCAGGGTGCTGGCGCCGGTCAGGAAGCGGTCCACCGCGCTGGCGGCCGAGCGGCCCTCGGCGATGGCCCACACGATGAGCGACTGGCCGCGGCCCGCGTCACCGGCGACGAACACGCCGCCGACGTTGGTCGCGTAGTCCTGGTCGCGGGCGATGTTGCCGCGCGCGTCCAGTTCCAGGCCGAGCTGGTCGATCAGGCCGTTCTTCTGGTCGGTGCCGGTGAAGCCCATGGCCAGCGTGACGAGCTGGGCCGGGATGGAGCGCTCGGTGCCCGGCTGCGGCACGAACTTCCCGTCCTGGAACACCACCTCGACCAGGTGCAGCGACTGGACGTTGCCGTCCTCGTCGCCCTCGAACTTCACGGTGTTGACGGCGTAGACGCGCTCGCCGCCCTCCTCGTGCGCCGAGGTGACCTTGTACGTCATCGGCATCGTCGGCCAGGGCTGGTTCTCCGGGCGGTCGTCGGACGGCCGCGGCATGATCTCCAGCTGGGTGACCGAGGCCGCGCCCTGGCGGTGGGCGGTGCCGACGCAGTCGGCACCGGTGTCGCCGCCGCCGATGACGACCACGTGCTTGCCCTCGGCGGTGATCGGCGGAGCGACGAAGTCGCCCTCCTGCACCTTGTTGGCGAGCGGCAGGTACTCCATCGCCTGGTGGATGCCGCCGAGCTCACGGCCGGGCACCGGCAGATCGCGGGCCTGGGTGGCGCCGGCGGCGATGACGACGGCGTCATAACGCTTCTTGAGCTTGTCGCCCAGCAGGTCGGTGCCGATCTGGACACCGGTGCGGAACTTGGTGCCCTCGGCGCGCATCTGCTCGATACGGCGGTTGATGTGCCGCTTTTCCATCTTGAACTCGGGGATGCCGTAGCGCAGCAGGCCGCCGATGCGGTCGGCGCGCTCGTACACCGCGACCGTGTGGCCGGCGCGGGTCAGCTGCTGGGCGGCGGCCAGACCGGCCGGGCCCGAGCCGATGACGGCGACGGTCTTGCCGGACAGCCGCTCCGGCGGCTGCGGCGTCACGTCACCGCTGTCCCAGGCCTTGTCGATGATGGTGACTTCGACATTCTTGATGGTGACGGCGTCCTGGTTGATGCCCAGCACACAGGCGGACTCGCAGGGCGCGGGGCACAGCCGCCCGGTGAACTCCGGGAAGTTGTTGGTCGCGTGCAGCCGCTCGCTGGCCGCGGTCCAGTCCTCGCGGTAGGCGTAGTCGTTCCACTCGGGGATGAGGTTTCCGAGCGGACAGCCGTTGTGGCAGAACGGGATACCGCAGTCCATGCAGCGGCCGGCCTGCTTGCTGATGATCGGCAACAGCCCGCCGGGGATGTAGACCTCGTTCCAGTCCTGCTTGCGCTCCTCGACGGGACGCCGGTCGCACAGCTGGCGGGGCGTGGTGAGGAAGCCCTTGGGGTCAGCCATTAGCCGCCTCCATCATCTTCGCGGTGGTCTCGGACTCGGAGAGTCCGGCCTGCTCGGCGGCGTTCTTGGCGGCGAGCACTGCCTTGTAGTCCCTCGGCATGACCTTGCCGAAGCGGGTGAGGGTGGTTCCCCAGTCGCCGAGCAGCTTCTCGGCGACGGTGGAGCCGGTCTCCTCCTGGTGGCGGCGCACGACATCGTGCAGCCACGTGATGTCCTCGGCGTCGAGCGCCTCGACATTGACCATGCCGGTGTTGACGTTGTCCGGGTCGAGGTCCAGGACGTACGCGATACCGCCGGACATGCCGGCCGCGAAGTTGCGGCCCGTCTCGCCCAGGACGACGGCCCGGCCGCCGGTCATGTACTCGCAGCCGTGGTCGCCCACGCCCTCCGAGACGACGGTGGCACCGGAGTTGCGGACGCAGAACCGTTCGCCGGTCCGGCCGCGCAGGAACAGCTCGCCGCCGGTCGCACCGTACGCGATGGTGTTGCCCGCGATGGTGGAGAACTCGGCGAGGTGGTCGGCACCGCGGTCCGGGCGGACGATGACGCGGCCACCGGACAGGCCCTTGCCGACGTAGTCGTTGGCGTCGCCCTCCAGGCGGAGCGTGATGCCCCGGGGGAGGAAGGCGCCGAACGACTGGCCGGCGGAGCCGGTCAGGGTGACGTCGATGGTGTCCTCGGGCAGGCCCGCGCCACCGTACTTCTTCGTCACCTCGTGGCCGAGCATGGTGCCGACCGTGCGGTTGACGTTGCGGATCGGGAGCTGGATACGGACCGGGGCGCCGGTGGCCAGCGCCTCCTCGGCGAGCTGGATCAGCGTGTTGTCGAGCGCCTTCTCCAGACCGTGGTCCTGCACCGTTACCTGGTGCCGGACCGCGCCGTCGGGCAGCTCCGGCACGTACAGCAGCGGGGCCAGGTCCAGGCCCTGCGCCTTCCAGTGGTCGACGGCGCGGCCGGCGTCGATGAGCTCGGCGTGGCCGACGGCCTCCTCGATGGTGCGGAAGCCCAGCTCGGCGAGGATCTCGCGGACCTCTTCGGCGATGAACTCGAAGAAGTTGACGATGTACTCGGCCTTGCCGCTGAAGCGCTCGCGCAGCACCGGATTCTGGGTGGCGACGCCGACCGGGCAGGTGTCCAGGTGGCAGACGCGCATCATGATGCAGCCCGAGACGACCAGCGGTGCGGTCGCGAAGCCGAACTCCTCGGCGCCCAGCAGGGCGGCGATGACGACGTCACGGCCGGTCTTGAGCTGGCCGTCGGTCTGCACGACGATACGGTCGCGCAACCCGTTGAGCAGCAGCGTCTGCTGGGTCTCGGCCAGGCCGAGCTCCCAGGGGCCGCCCGCGTGCTTGAGCGAGGTGAGCGGCGAGGCGCCCGTTCCGCCGTCGTGGCCGGAGATCAGGACGACGTCCGCGTGTGCCTTGGAGACACCGGCGGCGACGGTGCCGACGCCCACCTCGGAGACCAGCTTGACGTGAATGCGCGCCTTGGGGTTGGCGTTCTTCAGGTCGTGGATCAGCTGGGCGAGGTCCTCGATCGAGTAGATGTCGTGGTGCGGCGGCGGCGAGATCAGACCGACCCCGGGCGTGCTGTGCCGGGTCTTGGCGACCCAGGGGTAGACCTTGTGGCCGGGCAGCTGGCCGCCCTCGCCGGGCTTGGCGCCCTGCGCCATCTTGATCTGGATGTCGTCGGAGTTGACCAGGTATTCGCTGGTCACGCCGAAGCGGCCGGAGGCGACCTGCTTGATGGCGCTGCGCCGGGCCGGGTCGTAGAGCCGCTCGGCGTCCTCGCCGCCCTCACCGGTGTTGGACTTGCCGCCCAGCTGGTTCATGGCGATGGCGAGGGTCTCGTGCGCCTCCATGGAGATGGAGCCGTACGACATGGCGCCGGTGGAGAAGCGCCGGACGATCGAGGAGACCGGCTCGACCTCGTCGATGGAGATCGGGGTACGGCCCTCCTTGAAGTTGAACAGCCCGCGCAGCGTCATCAAACGCTCCGACTGCTCGTCGACGCGGCTGGTGTACTGCTTGAAGATGTCGTAGCGGCGGGTGCGCGTGGAATGCTGCAGCCGGAAGACCGTGTCCGGGTCGAACAGGTGCGGCTCACCCTCGCGGCGCCACTGGTACTCGCCGCCGATGTCGAGGCGGCGGTGCGCGGCGGCGATGCCGGAGACCGGGTAGGCCTTGGCGTGCCGGGCGGCGACCTCCTGGGCGACCACGTCGAGACCGGAGCCGCCGAGCTTGGTGTCGGTGCCGTGGAAGTAGGTGTCCACGAACTCGGTGTCCAGGCCGATGGCCTCGAAGACCTGAGCGCCGCGGTAGGAGGCGACGGTGGAGATGCCCATCTTGGACATGACCTTCAGGACGCCCTTGCCGAGCGCCTTGATGAGGTTGCGGATCGCGTCCTCGGCCTCGATGCCCTGCAGGAAGGTGTCCGCGCGCGCCAGGTCCTCGACGGACTCCATGGCCAGGTACGGGTTGACGGCCGCGGCACCGTAGCCGATGAGCAGCGCGACGTGGTGCACCTCGCGCACATCGCCGGCCTCGACGATCAGGCCGACCTGGGTGCGCTGCTTGGTGCGGATCAGGTGGTGGTGGACGGCCGAGGTGAGCAGCAGCGACGGGATCGGCGCGTGCTCGGCGTCGGAGTGCCGGTCGGACAGCACGATGAGGCGCGCGCCGTCCTCCATCGCGGTGTCGACCTCGGCGCAGATCTCGCTGAGGCGCGCCGCGAGGGACGCGCCGCCGCCCGCGACCCGGTACAGGCCGGACAGGGTCGCGGCGCCGAGGCCGGGCAGGTCGCCGTCGGCGTTGATGTGGATGAGCTTGGCCAGCTCGTCGTTGTCTATCACCGGGAAGGGCAGCACGACGTTGCGACAGGAGGCCGGTGACGGCTCCAGCAGGTTGCCGCCGGGGCCGACCGTGGAGATCAGCGAGGTGACGAGCTCCTCGCGGATGGCGTCCAGCGGCGGGTTGGTGACCTGCGCGAAGAGCTGGGTGAAGTAGTCGAAGAGCAGCCGGGGGCGGTCGGACAGCGCCGCGATCGGCGAGTCGGTGCCCATGGAGCCGAGCGGCTCACCACCGGTCTTGGCCATCGGGGCGAGGATGACGCGCAGCTCTTCCTCGGTGTAGCCGAAGGTCTGCTGGCGGCGGGTGACCGAGGCGTGGGTGTGCACGATGTGCTCACGCTCGGGCAGGTCCTCCAGGGCGATCAGCCCGGCGTCGAGCCACTCCGCGTACGGGTGCTCGGCGGCCAGCGCCGTCTTGATCTCGTCGTCCTCGATGATGCGGTGCTCGGCGGTGTCGACGAGGAACATCTTGCCGGGCTGCAGCCGTCCCTTGCGGACGATCTTGCCGGGCTCGATGTCCAGGACGCCGGACTCCGAGGCGAGCACGACGAGGCCGTCGTCGGTCACCCAGTAGCGGCCGGGGCGCAGACCGTTGCGGTCCAGGACCGCGCCGACCTGGGTGCCGTCGGTGAAGGTGACACAGGCCGGGCCGTCCCAGGGCTCCATGATCGTGGAGTGGTACTGGTAGAACGCGCGGCGGGCGGGCTCCATCGAGGCGTGGTTCTCCCATGCCTCGGGGATCATCATCAGCACGCTGTGCGGCAGCGAGCGGCCGCCGAGGTGCAGCAGTTCCAGCACCTCGTCGAAGGACGCGGTGTCCGAGGCGCCCGGGGTGCAGACCGGGAAGACCCGCTCCAGGCTGCCGTCGAACAGGTCGCTGTCGAGCTGCGACTCGCGGGCCCGCATCCAGTTGCGGTTGCCCTTGACGGTGTTGATCTCACCGTTGTGCGCCACGAACCGGTACGGGTGTGCCAGCGGCCAGCTCGGGAAGGTGTTGGTGGAGAAGCGGGAGTGCACCAGGGCGATCGCGGTGGCGGTCCGCCGGTCCGACAGGTCCGGGAAGAACGGCTCCAGCTGCCCGGTGGTGAGCATGCCCTTGTAGATGATCGTGCGCGCGGACAGCGACGGGAAGTAGACGTCGGCCTCGCGCTCGGCGCGCTTGCGCAGCACGAAGGCGGGCCGGTCCAGCGCCAGGCCGGACCTGGTGCCCGAGGCGTCGGCGACGAAGAGCTGGGTGAAGTGCGGCATCGTCGAGCGGGCCGTGGCACCCAGCAGCTGCGGCGCGACGGGGACCTCGCGCCAGCCGAGGACGCTGAGGCCCTCTTCGACGGCGATCCTCTCGATCGCGTCGACGGCCTTGGTGCGGTCCTCGGTGTCGACGGGCAGGAATCCGATGCCTACGGCGTAGTGGCCGGCCCCGGGGAGGGCGAACCCGGCGGCTTCGCGCAGAAACGCGTCCGGGACCTGGAGGAGGATGCCCGCGCCGTCACCCGAGTCGGGTTCGGAACCGGTGGCACCGCGGTGCTCCAGATTGCGCAGAACGGTCAGTGCCTGCTCGACCAGCGCGTGGCTGGCCTCGCCCGTCAGGGTGGCCACGAAGCCGACGCCACAGGCGTCGTGCTCGTTGCGGGGGTCGTACATTCCCTGCGGGGCGGGTCGCCCGTCCATGAACGCGGAACGCATCGGCTCTCCCGTCGTCGTCATTGGCATATATGCAGTGCCTGTCATAGGCATGCGCAATAGGGACGACGTTGGCCCTCTGCGATTTCGTGCAGGTTACATGATGACCGAGTGTTCGAGAAGCGGATACTCAGTTCCATCATGTGGACAAGGTGCGGTGTATGCAGGGAGTACGCAGTACCTACGGACCATGTCGTTACAGAGTTGCCCGGGGCGGATCCCGCCCGGCGCCACGGTCTGATGCCCGGTGGCGCGGTACCTGAAACGAGAGGGAAACAACAGGAGGCTTGTGGCCTCGATCACGCGGCTCAGCCGACGGCGGTGCCGATGAATGAACCCAGTACGAAGGTAACCCCGGCAGCCGCTCCGCCCAACAGGAGCTGCCGGATTCCGCTGAACCACCACGAGCGGGCCGTCACCCGGGCCACCGCGGCACCGCAGCCGAACAGCCCGATCAGCGCCAGCACCAGCGCGGGCCACAGCGCCGTGGCGCCCAGCAGATAGGGCAGCACCGGCAGCAGCGCGCCGAGCGCGAAGGACACGAACGAGGAGCCGGCCGCCACCAGCGGCGACGGCAGGTCCGCCGGGTCGATGCCCAGTTCCTCGCGGGCGTGTATCTCCAGCGCCTGCTCGGGGTCGGCCGACATCTGCCGGGCCACCTCCATCGCCAGCTCGGGCTCCACACCGCGGGACACGTACAGCGCGGCAAGCTCCCGCAGCTCGTCCTTGGGGTGCCGGCTCAGCTCCAGCCGTTCGATGGCCAGCTCCGCCTCGACCAGCTCGCGCTGCGAGGCCACCGAGGTGTACTCCCCCGCCGCCATCGAGAACGCGCCGGCCGCCAGCCCCGCCAGCCCGGTGACCACGATCACCTTCGTGTCGACGTCACCGCCGGCGACACCGGTCATCAGCGCGAGGTTCGACACCAGTCCGTCCATCGCCCCGAACACCGCGGGCCGCAGCCAGCCACCGCTGACGTCCCGGTGGGTGTGGTGCGCGACGTGGTACGGCGCGGGCTTCTCTTCGGTCTCGACGGCCGTCGACATGTGGCGGTACTCCCTCCGACCGGAGCACGCGCCCCGGTCCCCTCCCTGCGAACACCCCGAAGGTACGCGCGAATTCCGCCGCATTCCAGCTAGGAAAGGCTGTCCTACCTGCGAAAACACCGCGGCCGCCAGACTCGGAAGAGCCGGCGGCCGCGGGAGGAGCGAGGGGGTTCAGGAGGATTTGGACGCCTCTGCGCCGTCGTTCTCCGACACCTTCGCGCCAGAGTTCGAGGCTTCGGAATCCTCGGCGTCGGAGGCCTGGGAATCGGCGTCCTTGCCGTTCTTCCCGGCGTCCGCGTCCGCGGTGCCCTTGTCCAGGCTCACGTCGCCGCCCGCCGCCGGCTCCACGACCGTCTCGACGCCCGGGTGCCACCGCGCCGACAGCACCATGTAGACCACGGCGCCGATGAAGACGACGATCGAGGTCCAGTCGTTCAGCCGCAGACCCAGGATGTGGTGGGCGTCGTCGACGCGCATGTACTCGATCCAGAAGCGGCCCACACAGTACGACGCGACGTACAGCGCGAAGGCCCGGCCGTGGCCGAGGCCGTACTTGCGGTCCGCCCAGATCACCAGCAGCGCGACACCGACGCACCACAGCGACTCGTACAGGAACGTCGGGTGGTAGGTGCCGCCCGGGTGGCTGTCGGTGGCGCTGATCTTCAGCGCCCACGGCAGGTCGGTGGCGCGCCCGTAGAGCTCCTGGTTGAACCAGTTGCCCCAGCGGCCGCAGGCCTGCGCCAGCGCGATGCCCGGGGCGAGGGCGTCCGCCCAGGCCGGCAGCGGGATGCCCCGGCGGCGGCAGCCGATCCAGGCGCCGACCGCACCGAGCGCGATCGCGCCCCAGATGCCGAGGCCGCCCTCCCAGATCTTGAACGCGTTGACCCAGTCCTTGCCGTCACCGAAGTAGAGCTCGTAGTCGGTGATGACGTGGTAGAGCCGGCCGCCGACGAGTCCGAAGGGCACCGCCCACACGGCGATGTCCGCGACGGTCCCCTTCTGGCCACCGCGGGCCACCCACCGCTTGTTTCCGAGCCAGACGGCTACGAAGACGCCGATGATGATGCAGAACGCGTAGCCGCGGAGCGGGATGGGTCCGAGGTACACCACACCGCTGGACGGACTGGGAATGAAAGCGAGGATCTCCATAGCAGGGCCGACGCTACCGTGCCGGGCGGGTGGAGTGGCAACCAGCCCGGCTACGGACGCGTAACGGCCCTGCCGTCGTGATGCGGTCGTGATGCGGTCGGGACGGGCGTCAGGACGTGGGGATCGGCGTGACGGTGCCCGCCTTCTTGCCCTTGTTGGCCGCCTCGACCTGCTGCTTGAGCTTGTCCGGGGTCAGCGGGTCGGTCTGGTTTCCGTAGACGCTCTTGCCGTTGAGCAGCACGGTCGGGGTGGAGCTGAAGCCGGAGCCGCCGAAGGCGGCGGCCGACTTCTTGATCCAGCTGTCGTACCTGCCGTTGTTCACACACGCGGTGAAGGTGTCGGTCTTCAGCCCCGGCACCTTGTCGGCGAGCTCCAGCAGATACGCCTTGTCCCCGAACTTGTCCTCCCGCTCGTCCGGCTGGTTCTCGTAGAGAACGTCGTGGAACGCCCGGAACTTGCCCGCGTCCTGCGCGCAGACGGCGGCGTTGCCCGCGTTCAGCGAGCCGGTACCGCCCATGTTGCCGTCGATGATCGTCACCAGGTGGTAGTCGGCCTTCAGCGCGCCGCTGTCCTCCAGGGAGTGCACGGTGTCGCGGAAGGTCTTCTCGAACATGCCGCAGCCGGGGCAGCGGAAGTCCTCGTAGACGGTCAGGGTGGACGGCGCGTCGGCCGCGCCGGTGGGAATGACGAGGTTGTCGTTGCCGGTCGCGCCCTTGGGGGACGCCACCGGTTTGGCCGGTTCGCTCTTGTGGTTGGCCAGCACCCCGGCCACCACCCCGGCAATCGCCAGGACCACGACGACGGCACCGCCGACGATCAGTGTCCTCTTGCGTTTGTCGCGCGCCTTGTCCTTCTCGCGCTGTTCATGCATCGCCTCACGGGCGGTGCGCTTTCCCTCACGGTTCTTCTGGCTCACACCCCTGGACAACGAACCGGGGAGGCGCCGCTGCGCCTCCCCGGTCCTGATTCGCCCTAATGAGGGACTAAAACGATCTGTCCTACCGTCTCTGCCGGACCGCCCCGGTGCGCTTGCGGACGCCCGCCGCCAGCTCGCCGGCCAGCTCCCGCACCCCGGCCAGACCCGCTTCCAGGTCGGGCGCGTCCAGAAGCCGCATGACGAACGCGGAGCCGACGATGACGCCGTCCGCGAAGGCGGCGACCTCGGCGGCCTGCTCGGGGTTGGAGACGCCCAGGCCGACACAGACCGGCAGGTCCGTGGTGGCGCGGGTGCGCAGGACGAGGTCGGCCGCCTGCTCGCCGACGCTCACCCGGGTGCCGGTGACGCCCATCAGCGACGCCGCGTAGACGAAGCCGGTGCCCACCGCGGTGATCTTGGCGAGCCGCGCGTCGCGGCTGCTCGGCGCGACCACGAAGACGGTGGCCAGACCGTGCAGCTCCGCGGCCTTGCGCCACACCTCGGACTCCTCGACCGGCAGGTCGGGCAGGATGCAGCCGGCGCCGCCCGCCTCGGCGAGGTCGGCGGCGAACCGCTCGGCGCCGTACCGGTCGACGGGATTCCAGTACGTCATGACCAGGACCGGCGCTCCGGTGGCGGCGTGCGCCTCGCGGACGGTGCGCAGCACGTCCTTGATCCGGACGCCGCCGCGCAGCGCGATGTCGTCGGCGGTCTGGATGACCGGTCCGTCGAGCACCGGGTCGCTGTGCGGCAGGCCGATCTCGACGACGTCGCAGCCGCCTTCGAGCATCGCCTTGACGGCTTCGATGCCGCCGTCGACGGTGGGGAATCCGGCCGGGAGGTAGCCGACCAGCGCGGCCCGGTTCTCGGCCTTCGCCGCGGCCAGGGCCGCGTTCAACAGCGCGATGTTGCCGCTCACTTGGCTTCCCCCTGCTCGTTCTCGTTCTCGTACAAACCGAAGTAGCGGGCCGCGGTGTCCATGTCCTTGTCGCCGCGTCCGGAGAGGTTCACCAGGAGCAGGGCGTCCGGGCCCAGTTCGCGGCCGATCTCCAGCGCTCCGGCGAGCGCGTGCGCGCTCTCGATCGCGGGGATGATGCCCTCGGTGCGCGACAGCAGGCGCAGTGCCTGCATCGCGTCGTCGTCGGTGACCGCGCGGTACTCGGCGCGGCCGGTGTCCTTGAGGTAGGAGTGCTCCGGGCCGACGCCCGGGTAGTCCAGTCCCGCCGAGATCGAGTACGGCTCGGTGATCTGCCCCTCGTCGTCCTGCAGGACGTAGGAGCGGGAGCCGTGCAGGATGCCGGGCTCGCCCTGGCTGAGGGTCGCGGCGTGCTCGCCGGTCTCCACGCCGTGGCCTGCGGGCTCGCAGCCGACGAGGCGTACGCCCGCGTCGGGGAGGAAGGCGTGGAAGAGCCCGATGGCGTTCGAGCCACCGCCGACGCAGGCGACGGCGACGTCCGGGAGCCGTCCGGTGCGCTCCAGGATCTGCCGGCGGGCCTCGACGCCGATGACCCGGTGGAAGTCACGGACCAGCGCCGGGAAGGGGTGCGGTCCGGCCACCGTGCCGAAGAGGTAGTGGGTGCGGTCGACGTTGGCGACCCAGTCGCGGAACGCCTCGTTGATGGCGTCCTTGAGGGTGCGGCTGCCGGACGTCACGGAGACGACCTCGGCGCCGAGCATCCGCATCCGTGCGACGTTCAGCGCCTGGCGCTTGGTGTCGACCTCGCCCATGTAGATGGTGCACTCGAGGCCGAAGAGCGCGCACGCGGTGGCGGTGGCGACGCCGTGCTGGCCGGCGCCGGTCTCGGCGATGACGCGGGTCTTGCCCATCCGCTTGGTGAGCAGCGCCTGGCCCAGCACGTTGTTGATCTTGTGCGAGCCGGTGTGGTTGAGGTCCTCGCGCTTGAGGAACACCCGGGCGCCGCCCGCGTGCTCGGCGAACCGCGCGACCTCGGTGAGCGCGCTCGGCCGACCGGTGTAGTTGACCATCAGGTCGTTCAGCTCGGCGGCGAAGGCCGGATCGGCCTTGGCCTTCTCGTACTCCGCGGCGACCTCGTCCACGGCGGCGACCAGCGCCTCCGGGATGAACTTGCCGCCGAACGCGCCGAAGTAGCCTTCGGCGCTCGGGATCCGACCCTCAGGATCGGGAATGAAGAATTCTGACATGGCAGACACAGGAGTCCCCTGACAGTGAAATGCGATGGCTGATGGAAGTGTCGCGGCTCAGCCGCGACGCCATCGCATTCCGTTGACCTGTCCGGGCTCGCCGCCGATCACATAACGCACCCGACGGCCCAATACGCGACGCGCCGGCGCCCGGCAGCCGCGGGGGCGGCAACCGGGGGCGAGGCGCGTCGAGATCGACATGGGGTTACTTCCGCCCGAACCGCAGGGCGGGGTGAGCGCCGGCGGCCACGAGGTCGGCGACGGCCGCCCGCGGGTCCTTGCCGGTCACCAGGGACTCGCCGACGAGCACGGCGTCGGCGCCGTCGTTGGCGTACGCGATGAGGTCGTGCGGGCCGCGGACACCGGACTCGGCGATCTTCACGATCTCGTCCGGGATCTCGGGCGCGATGCGCGCGAAGTTGCCGCGGTCGACCTCGAGGGTCTTGAGGTTCCTGGCGTTGACGCCGATGATCCGGGCGCCGGCGTCGACCGCGCGGGCGACCTCCTCCTCGTCGTGCACCTCGACGATCGGGGTGAGCCCGATCGAGGTCGCACGCTCGATGAGCGAGACCAGCGCGTCCTGCTCCAGGGCGGCGACGATCAGCAGGGCGAGGTCGGCACCGTAGGCGCGGGCCTCCCACAGCTGGTACGCGGTGACGATGAAGTCCTTGCGGAGCACCGGGATGTCGACCTTGGCGCGGACCGCTTCGAGGTCGGCGAGGGAGCCGCCGAACTTGCGCTGTTCGGTGAGGACGCTGATGACCGCGGCGCCGCCCGCCTCGTAGTCGGCGGCGAGCCCGGCCGGGTCGGCGATGGCGGCCAGCGCGCCCTTGGAGGGGCTGGAGCGCTTGACCTCGCAGATGACCTTGACGCTGTCACCGCGCAGCGCGGCGACTCCGTCCATCGCTTCGCGTGCCTTGGCGGCCCGCTCCTTGAGCTCGTCGATGGAGACCTGAGCCTGCCGGTCGGCGAGGTCGGCGCGGACTCCGTCGATGATCTCGTCGAGCACACTCACGCGAGCGGTCCCCTTCCGGGCTGGGTGGTGGAGCACGGTCCGTACACCGAAACGATCAAGCCAGTCAACGATCAAGCCGGCAAATGCCTGCTTCGGCTCACTGATGGTATCCGGCCGAGGGCGGAGGGCGCGCATCCGGTCGATCCCGGTCCCACTACCTGGACAAATGCGGCCACCGGGGGTATCCGTCCGCCCTGCGTGGCACGGTTCCTCCGGCCGCCAGGGGGGCGGACCGGACAGCAGATGGCCGGTTCCTGCCATCGCCCGGCGTGCCGGCGCACCGGCGTACCGGGGCGCTGGAGCGCTACGGGGCGAGCGCCGATCCGAACGGAAGGTTCCGGGCGACGCTGAAGAACAGCGCGACCGCGCCGATCGCCCACCAGTACGCGGGCCGCAGCCGGATCTCGAACGGACGGCCGCGCAGCGTCCGCGACAGCCACACCACCCAGACCACGGCGAAGAGCACATAGGCCGCCACCGCCAGTGCGTTCAGACCGAGGGCCGCGCCGAAGTCACCGTGCGCGACCGCGTGGGCGCTGCGCAGCCCGCCGCAGCCGGGGCAGTAGATCCCGGTGTACTTCAGCAGCGGGCAGACCGGGTAGTGGCCGGGGGTGTTCGGGTCGACCGCTCCGACGTACGCGAAGGCGGCGACGACTCCCGCCAGCACCCCCAGCGGGACGGCGGCCCGCCGCAGCCCGCCGGCGGGCGGCGCGGGCTCCGGGGCGGACCACGGCTCGTGATGCGGCGCGGCGGTGCCGGCGGGCGGCGGCACGGCGGTCAGCTTGTCGGTCACGTGCCTGATTGTGCCCCGGGACGTACGAAGGCGCAGCCCCGGATCAGCCGGGGCCGCGCCTGTCGTGCGTGTCGTGCCGTTGGAGCCGGACGTCAGCTGTGGGCGGGCTTCCGGGGCTGGCCCAGGCCCATCGCGCGCATCACGAGGCCGACGACGCCGCCGAGCAGGACCACGACCAGGCCCGCCCAGAATCCGAGCGGCTCGGCCATCACCATGAAGGCACCCGAGACGCAGAATCCGATGAAGGCGATTATGACGCCGGTCCAGGCGGCAGGGGTGTGGCCGTGGTTGGTGCCCGCCATGAGTGCTCCCATTATGTTCTCGGTCGGGGAAGTTGTCCTCGACCATTCTTGCGCGCTCCCGGAGCGCCTTGTGCACGGGGGTGCGGCGTGGGCCGGCCCCAGGTCTGCCCCACGCCGGCCCCCGGTCAGCCCCGGTCAGCCCCCGGTCGGGTCCTCGCCGCGGTCGAGGGCCTTCCACAGCTCCTCGGGGCGCTCGGGGTCCGGGGCGGGGCGCTGCGCCTTGCGGGACGGCAGGCCGGTGGCCCCGTCCCGGTCGTAGCGGTTGGACATCCCCGGCCAGTGGCGGCCGCGCAGCACGGCCAGCATTCCGGCCGCGAGCAGCAGCGCTCCCCCGGTGGCGGCGGCCCATGGCCATGTGGTGGAACTCTCACCGACGACGGTCGTACTGGCCAGCGTCGTGGCGGCCGTGGCGGCCGTGTCCAGGGCGGAGCCGGGGCCGTCGGTGAGGGCTGCGGTCACGATGCCCGCGCCGCACAGCACGAGCAGTCCCGAGACGACGGCGCGGCCGATCCCGCGGACGGCGAACACGGCGACCAGCGCGGCGAGGCCGACGAGCGCGAGCGCGCCGGGCACGCCGGTGATCTCGCTGCCGGAGACGGTGAGCGCCACCGAGCCCTCGGCGTACTTCGCGGTCCCGTGGGCCCAGGTCTTGCCCACCGCGAGCAGCGTGAGGGCGGCGCCGGCGACGCCGAGCAGCAGCGCGAGGGCCAGGCTGCGGCGGCCCGCGGCGCGGGTGCGCGCCGGCGGCCCCGTCACCACGGGGTCGGCGGCGGGTTCCGGGGCGGGCGCGGTGGGTTCCGGGGCGGTCCCGGGCGGAACCGGGGCGGTCGCGGTGGTCGCGGATTCTTCGGCGGGGCGGGGCTGGGGCACGGCAGTCACGTAGACCACTATCGCGCGTCGGCCCGCGGGCGGCACAGGCGGGGGACCGATCAGGGACAGACCACCACGAGTCGATTTCATGCACCGACCAGCCCATGAGTGAGCAAGTTTTCACCCATGCGATCACTGCCGAAAGCAAAGCGGAGGTAGAGACTCCGTCTGCCGTCTTGTTGACGTGCGCCCGTCACCATACGTTCGCGCCGATCCCCCGTGCGACCACCTCGCTCCAGCGGATCAATTCCCCCCGCACAGCCCCCGGTTTACCGCCACAGGAGGCAGTACGTTGCGCACAACCCTTACTCCGGCGTCGCTTCGGCGCGCCGGACTCTCCCTCACCGCCGTCGCGGCACTGGCCCTGGCGGGCTTCGCCATCGCCCCGTCCGCCGACGCGCAGCCGGTCGCGCGGACCGCCGCGACCGCCCGGAACGTCGCAGTGAACGCGGACCAGGCCGTGCACACCGCGCGCGCCTGTGCCCTGCCCAAGGCGGGCGAGATGGCGTGCAGGGCGCTCCGCGTCACCAGCGGCACGGTGCACACCACCAACGTCCGAGGCACGACGATCACCCCCGATGCGGCCGCCGCCACCCCCACAGGTTACGGCCCGAGCGATCTTCAGAAGGCCTACGGGCTGACCTCCGCGGCGGCCGCCAACGGCGCCGGGCGGACGATCGCGATCGTCGACGCCTACGACGACCCGAACGCCGAGGCGGACCTCGGCGTCTACCGCGCGCACTACGGACTGCCGGCCTGCACCACGGCCAACGGCTGCTTCAAGAAGGTCGGTCAGACCGGCAGCACCACCGCGCTGCCCACCGCCGACGCCGGCTGGTCGGAGGAGATATCCCTCGACCTCGACATGGCCAGCGCGATCTGCCCCAAGTGCAAGATCCTGCTCGTCGAGGCCAAGACCCCCTCGATGGCGAACCTCGGCACCGCGGTGAACCGTGCCGTCACCCTGGGCGCGAAGTACGTCTCGAACAGCTACGGCGGCGGGGAGTCCTCCTCCGACGCCTCCTACGACAGCAGCTACTTCAACCACCCGGGTGTGGCGATCACGGTCAGCGCCGGTGACTCCGCCTACGGCGCCGAGTACCCCGCCGCCTCCAAGTACGTGACCTCGGTCGGCGGCACCGCCCTCAAGACCGCCTCCAACGCCCGCGGCTGGACCGAGACCGTCTGGTCCACGAACAGCACCGAGGGCACCGGCTCCGGCTGCTCCGCCTACGACGCCAAGCAGTCCTGGCAGCAGGACACCGGCTGCGCCAAGCGGACCATCTCCGACGTCTCGGCGGTCGCCGACCCGGCCACCGGTGTCGCGATCTACGACTCGTACGGGATCGCCGCCGGCTACTACACCTTCGGTGGCACCAGCGCCTCGGCGCCGATCATCGCGGGTGTGTACGCCATCGCCGGCGCCCCGTCGTCCGGTTCGTACCCGACCTCGTTCCCGTACGCCCACACCTCGGCGCTCAACGACGTGACGAGCGGCTCCAACGGCAGCTGCTCGGGCTCGTACCTGTGCACCGCCAAGGCCGGCTACGACGGCCCGACGGGACTCGGCACCCCGAACGGCACCTCGGCCTTCACGGGCTGACGGCCCCGTGAAGCACGGCGGGGCGGCCCGATCCGGGCCGCCCCGCCTTCGCGTGTTCCCACCGGCGTTCCGGCGGTCACGCCTGCGCGTCGGTGTGCAGCCGGCTCGCGGTCGCCACCGCGCGCAGCACCGCCGCCGCCTTGTTGCGGCACTCGGTGTCCTCGGCGACCGGGTCCGAGTCGGCGACGACACCGGCGCCCGCCTGGACGTACGCCGTGCCGTCGCGCAGCAGCGCGGTGCGGATGGCGATCGCGGTGTCGGAGTCGCCGGCGAAGTCCAGATAGCCGACGCAGCCGCCGTACAGACCGCGGCGGACCGGCTCCAGCTCGTCGATGATCTGCATCGCGCGCGGCTTGGGGGCGCCCGAGAGGGTGCCGGCCGGGAAGCAGGCCGTCAGCACGTCGAAGGCGGTGCGGCCCTCGGCCACCCGGCCGGTGACGGTCGAGACGATGTGCATGACGTGGCTGTAGCGCTCGACGGACATGAAGTCCACGACCTCGACGCTGCCCGGTTCGCACACCCGCCCCAGGTCGTTGCGGCCCAGGTCCACCAGCATCAGATGCTCGGCACGCTCCTTGGGGTCCGCCATCAGTTCCTCCCCGAGCGCCGCGTCCTCCTGCGGGGTCGCACCGCGCGGCCGGGTGCCGGCGATCGGGTGCACCAGCGCCCGGCCGTCCTCGACCTTGACCAGCGCCTCGGGGCTGGAGCCCACGACGTCGAAGCCGTCGAAGCGGAACAGGTACATGTACGGACTCGGGTTGGTCGCCCGCAGCACCCGATACACGTCCAGCGCGCTCGCCGGACACGGGGTCTCGAACCGCTGCGAGGGCACCACCTGGAACGCCTCGCCCGCCCGGATCCGCTCCTTGATGTCCTCGACGGCCGCCTGATAGGCCGCCGATCCCCAGCGCCCGGTGAACTCCGGCAGCTCCGAGGCGGGCAGCTCGACGGCGGCCGACCCGGCCGGCCGGGCCAGGTCCGCGGCCATCGCGTCCAGCCGGGCGACGGCGTCGGCGTACGCCTCGTCGATGCCGGTGGCCAGGTCGTTGTGGTTGATCGCGTTCGCGATCAGCAGCACGCTGCCGTCCCAGTGGTCCAGCACCGCCAGGTCCGAGGTGAGCAGCATCGTCAGCTCGGGCAGCCGCAGTTCGTCCTCGCCGTGCTCGCCGATCTTCTCCAGGCGGCGCACGATGTCGTAGCCGAGGTAGCCGACCATCCCGCCGGTGAACGGCGGCAGCCCGCCGCCCGCGTGCAGGTCGCGCGGGGTGTGCAGGGTCTCGACCGTGACCCGCAGCGCCTCCAGCGGATCGCCGCCGGTCGGCACGCCCACCGGCGGGGTCCCCTGCCAGTGCGCCTGCCCGTCGCGCTCGGTCAGCGTCGCGGCGCTGCGCACCCCGACGAACGAGTACCGCGACCACGAGCGGCCGTTCTCCGCCGACTCCAGCAGGAACGTCCCAGGACGCTCGCCCGCGAGCTTGCGGTACAGCCCGACCGGGGTGTCACCGTCCGCCAACAGCCTCCGGCTGACGGGGATCACCCGGCGGTCCTCCGCCAGCTTGCGGAACGTTTCGAGGTCGGGCGCGACAGTAGCGGTGGTCATAGCGGCAGCGTAATGGGCCTGCGGGCGGGCGCCCGCTCAGCCCCGCAGATCCGGCCGCACGTACGCGGGCTCGACGTCGGCGAGAACGACGGCGCGCAGGTCCTCCGGAACGTCGCCGAGGGCCACGATCTGCATCGGGTCGGCCAGGGCGATGTCGGCCGCGGCGGCCATCACCGCGTCCGCGGCCGCGGTGTCGGCTCCCGGCACCGCGTCGACCTCGTACACCACCAGGATCTTCTCCCGGGCGTCCGCGACCCGGTAGCGCGTGAGGTACAGCCGCCGCACCGCGGCCAGCGCCTCGATCCGCGGCAGTGCGGCGGCCAGCAGCCGGGGCTGCGGGTCCGCGGACGCCTTGACCTTGATGTACGCGCCGGCCGGGAACGGCAGGCCCGCCGCGATCACCACATCGCGCTCCTCGGCGGCCACGTGGATCGGCGAGGCGGCGCGCGGATCGATGATCAGCCCGGCCGCGGGCGGCAGTTGGGCGAGCAGTTCGGGAACGGTGATCTGGAACAGCCGGTAGCCCTCGGGCAGATCGCGCCGGATCTCCTCCGGGTCGGTGTACGCGACGGCGCACAGGGCTCCGGAGACATCCGTGTAGAGCGGTTCCGGGCCGCGGTCGCCCGTCCGCACACCGATCAGCACGACGCTGTCGGCCAGCCGGTAGATCAGCGGGGAGACCTCGATCGGCCGGGGACCCTGTTCGGCGTGCTCGCTCATAGCTCGATCTCCGCGTTGACGGCGGGCAGGTCCTTGGACAGCGGCGCCGAGATCCCGAGCCTGTTCAGGTTGTCGCTCAGGAACATCCTGGCACCGAGGCCGTTCGGCTGCGCCTCGACGGTCATCAGTTGAATGCTGGGGGGAAAGATGAACGTCTCCCTGAGCCGGGCCACGTGGAAGGGCTTGTCAAAGGTGAGTTCCCAGTCCCCGAAGTGCGGGTCGACGACATACCAGTACTTCTTGACCCGGTTTCCCCAGGACACCTCGGCGGCCACCAGCGCGTCCAGGTGCGCCCACTCGGTCCCGCCCGCACTCGAAGCCGCGATACGCAGCCGGGGGTCTTCCGTCATCTCTTCGCTCACCTGCTCGGCTCGGTGATTCTGGCGCCGTGGACCGCTCCTTGGGTGATCCCGCCGACGATGGTGATACCGCCCCGGGCCGTAGCGGCCGTGACGTTGTTGGTCAGGATGGGCGAGCCGGGCACCCGGTCGAAGTTGTTCAGCGGGATGTTCTGCCCGGGACCGACCGTGGCGACACCGTTCGGCGCGACCGGCAGGACGTTGCCGCTGTGGTCGATGACCGAGATGGCGCCGGAGTCGATGTGCGACATCACGTCGGGAACGAAGTACTGCGGCAGGCCGCCTCCTCCGAACTGCGGGTTGGCGTTCGCGTAGGCGCCGGCCGCCGGCACGTCGGAGTTGAACCGCAGGGTGACGCCCTCGGTCCGGTACTCATGCAGGATGAAGCCGCCCTTGTCGGACGGTCCTACTTGAACTCCCTTGCTGATCTCGGTGGAATCCGCGCCCAGGGACGCCATCGTCCCCTCCGGCATCACGAATCCGGTGATGCGCGGGTGCAGCGCCTCCGTGTTGGTGCCTGCCGGGATGACGGTGTCGTGCCACAGGTCGATCCCCGGGTAGCCGCCCGAGCCCTGCCAGGCGCGCGCTCCCTGGGACGGCAGTTCCGACGCCGCCTGGGTGCCGCCGCGCCAGCCCTGGAGGCCCTCGGAGAGGCTGGACCGGAACGAGCCGAAGAGCCCCGCCCCGTCACCGAAGCCGGCCCCGAACCCGGTCAGCGCGCCGGAGGCCCCGTACCGCAGCTCGGTGGCCATCGACGTCAGCTTGCCCAGTGCGGTGAACGGCAGGGCGCGCAGCAGTCCCGGGATGGCCGAGCGGCCCTTCCACAGGGCCATCGCGCCGGTGCCGATGCCCTTGATCGCACCCCATCCGGCACCCAGCAGATGGCTGCCCACGCCGAGCAGCCCCTCGGCCGCGAAGGCGCCCTTCAGCGCGCCCAGCGAGGTGAGGCCCTTCGTCATGGGAATGCAGCTCAGCGCCGCGAGGGCCACATCCCACAGGGTCGCTTTCCCCTGGGTGTACTTGGCGATGGTGTCCGCGAGCACCAGCAGTGCCGCCGCGAAGACGATCCACGCGATCGGGCCGCCGATGATGAGCGCGATGATGCCGCCGACCGCGACCACGATCTTCGCGACGACGATGAGGCCGTTCCACGCCTTGGCGGCGAGGTCCCCGAGCTTGTGCCAGAACGAGTCCGGCGGGATGCCCGCGTCGGCGGCCTCGTGCAGTGACCTGCTCGCGGTGTCGGCGGCGGTGTTCCGCAGCTCCGCCGCCTGCCCGGCGAGCCGCTTGGCGGCGTCCAGCTGCGCCTGGGGGCCGCTGAGCTGCGACTGCAGGGACGTGACCTGGCCCTGGGCGGCGGTGTGCTTGCGGGCCTGCTCCTTGACCTGGTCGGGGTCGGGCGGGGCGACCGCCTTGTCCAGCGTCGTGAGCGAGCCGTGGGCCGTGACGAGCTGCGCGTGCAGGCTCTTCACCTGGTCGTAGACCTGGCGGCCCTGGGAGAGCGCCCGGTCCGCCTGGCTCTGCGCCGAGTCGAGGGACGTCGCGTAGCCGTCGAGTGCGTCGGCGGCCAGGTGGTGGGAGTGCGCGACCTTGTCGAGCTGCCCGGGGAACTTGCCGATCGCCTCCTTGAAGACGTCACCGGCGGCGCCCACCCACGTCATCGTCGCGTGGTCACCGGCGAGGGCCCGGACGTTGCGGGACGCGGCCTCCGCGTCGTCGGCGATCCGGCGGGTGGTGGTGGCGAGTTGGCGGACCCGGAAGACGTCCCCCGGGGTCGGGTCCTCGTGCAGGTCGAGGATGTACCAGTCGGCCGGGCGGCTCACGATGTGGTCTCCACGAGGTCGGCTGCGCGGAACAGGCGGAAGGTGGAGCTGATCGCGTCGAAGACGTCGAGCAGCGCCGGCGCCACCTCCACGGCGGGACTGCTGCACGAGACGATGGCGACGCGGTTCACGTCCCGCAGCGGTACGAAGGTCTGCATGGTGACGACGCGCATCGGGCGGCCCGACTCGTCCTCGATGTCCTCGACCCCGTGGCTGCGGGCGGCGGGCCCGGCGTCCGGGAGTTCGACGGTGGACAGCTCGGTCCAGGTGTCGCCCTCGGCCTTGGCCGTCTTCGCGGTGAGCGGTGCGAGCAGCGGGGACAGCCGGTCCTCGGCGTCGCTGCTCGCGTCGGCCGGGCCGGCGACGAAGGAGACGGTGACGCAGGCGGGCAGCAGGCCGTCCGCGACCGATTCCGCCATCACCGCGCAGTAGACCGCGCCGGCGTTCCAGGCGGCCGCCGCCTGGTTGCGCAGCAGCCGGACGATGTCGGAGCGGCGCTCGCGCAGTTCGGGCAGATCGGTGAGGCGCCGGCTGACGAGGTCGGCCGCCGAGGCGGCGCGGGTCGCGGGGCGGACGTCGACCTCGAACCAGCTGCCGGGGACGCGCAGGGTGTAGCCGACGCCCGTGTCGAACCTGGGGCCGCTCACTGCGGTGCCTTGGTGCCGTCGCGCAGCTGCTTGGCGAGGTCCTCGTCGACCTTGGTGTAGGCCTTCACGGCCTCGGTGACCATGGAGGACAGGACGCCGGCCGTGTTCTCGACATGGCCGCGCCCGTCGCGCCAGCGCTTCTCGAAGTGGTGCATCGCGTCGCGGACCCGGCCGTCGCCGTAGTCGGAGTCGAAGGAGTCGATCACCGAGTGGCTGGATTCGAGCCCCTGTTTGATCCGGGTGAGCTGGCCGGTGAACGCGTCCAGTGCCCCCAGGTCGTACCCCAGGTCCGTCATCGAACCCTCCCATCGATCCGCGGACCGACAGCTTGCCACAGTGGCCGATAACGTTTACGGCCAGGCCGGAAGGTCACCGGGATGGTGGGACGGACGAGGGCGGACCGGGACGGACGAGGGCGGAACCCCCGCATCAGGGGGTCAGGGGCCCAGCGGCAGCGGGTCGGCGTCGAAGCAGGTGCGGTCGCCGGTGTGGCAGGCGGCACCGGTCTGGTCGACCTTGACGAGCAGGGTGTCGCCGTCGCAGTCGAGGGCGACGGACTTGACGTGCTGGACGTGCCCCGAGGTGTCGCCCTTGACCCAGTACTCGCCACGGCTGCGGCTCCAGTACGTGCAGCGGCCGGTGGTGAGCGTGCGGTGCAGCGCCTCGTCGTCCATCCAGCCGAGCATGAGCACCTCGCCGGTGTCGTACTGCTGCGCGATGGCGGGGACGAGCCCGTCGGCGGTGCGCTTGAGGCGGGCGGCCACGGCCGGGTCGAGCGGGGAGGACGGGGACGCGGGAGACGGTGCGGCGGTGTCGGGCATGCCTCTATTGTGCCGCCGGTCCTTCCGGCCTTTTGCGCCGCCCAAAAGGTGCGTTCGGTGATGAACGCGGCAGGTTCACCGACCTTGATTCCCTAGTCGCTCGCTGTTGTCACCCGTATGGGGCATCCTTCGTGCATGGGTTTTCCTCCGCCTCCGCCGAACGGTCAGCCGCCACCAGGGCAAGGTGGCGGCTTCGGTCCGCCGCAGAACTTTGGTCCGCCGACACCACCTCCTCCGCCGGGTGACGGCTACGGCTATCCGCAAGGCGGCCAGGGCGGTTACGGATATCCGCAGGGTGGTGGCCAAGGAGGCCAGGGCGGCTACGGCCCGCCCGGTCCTCCCGGACCGCCGGTGCCCCCCGGCGGCTACGGCTATCCGCCGGGTGGCGGCGGCTATCCTCCGCCGCCCGGTGGCGGCAACAACAACGGCCGGAACGCGGCGATCGCGATCGGTGCGGTGGTCGTCGTCGGGGCGATCATCGGCGGCATAGTCCTGGCCAGCAGCGGTGGCGACGACAAGAAGCCGGACGCGCTGACGAGCTCCAGCTCGTCGTCGTCCACCTCCGCGTTCCCGACGCCGACGGTGACGCTGCCGACCGACCTGCCGACGCTCGACATTCCCACCGACCTGCCGACCACCGGCTCCACCAGCAGCAGCCCGACCCCGGACCTGGTGCCGTACGTCGTGCTGAACCCGGGCAAGTGCTTCGACCACCCCGGCCTGGACAGCAGCGTGTCCGTCGTCACGACCCGCTCGTGCAGTTCGCCGCACGACGGCGAGGTCGTCGCGAACGAGACCCTGACCGGCAGCTTCACCACCGAGACCGAGCTCCAGAGCAAGGTACTGAAGCTGTGCGAGCCGGACGCCAAGAAGCGTCTCGCCCGTATCCCGGCCGACGGCAAGACCTACTACTACTACGCGCTGTACCCGTCGCTCATGACGTACCAGATCCAGAAGAAGGACACGATCTCCTGCTCGCTGACCCTCAGCAACAAGGTCGACGGGAAGAAGCTCACCAAGGCCCTGCCGTAGCCGCGCGGCGAGGAGTGGACCTAACCTGACGTCATGTCGACTCATGCGCAGCGTGAACGTCTGCTCCTCGCCGATCTGCTGGAGAGCGCCGGGGCGGGTGCTCCGACGCTCTGCGACGGCTGGACCGCCCGCGATCTGGCCGCGCACGTCGTCATCCGCGAACGCCGCAGCGACGCCGCCGCCGGGATCGTGATCCCGCAGCTCGCGGCCCGGATGGAGCGCGTCCGGCAGGAGTTCGCGCGGAAGCCGTTCGAGGAGCTGGTGCAGCTCATCCGCACCGGGCCGCCGCGGATGTCGCCGTTCTCCCTCAAGCAGGTCGACGAGGCGGCCAACACCGTCGAGTTCTTCGTCCACGCCGAGGACGTCCGCCGCGCCCAGCCGGAGTGGACTCCCCGCGAGCTGGACAGCGTCTTCTCCGACGCCCTCTGGAAGCGCCTGGAGCGCATGGCCCGGGTCGCGGGCCGCAGGTCCCCGGTCGGGCTGGTCCTGCGCCGCCCCGACGGCCAGACCGCCGTCGCCCACAAGGGCACACCGGTCGTGACGGTCACCGGTGAACCGGGCGAGCTGACGATCTTCGCCTTCGGCCGCCAGGAGGCGGCGCGGGTCGAGACCGAGGGCGACAAGGCCGCCGTGGCCAAGGTGTACGACACCAAGCTCGGCCTCTAGGGCGGGTCCGTCGCGCAGCCGTCGGCGGGGCCGGAAGCAGTCACCGGTCCCGTGTGGCGTCCAGCAGGATGCGGCGCAGTTCGCGGGCGGCGCGGGGCGGGGAGACGTCGCCGCGGTGCGCGACGGAGATGGTGCGGTGCAGGCCCGGGGCGGCGAACGGGGTGATGCGCAGGCCGGAGCGCTCCGCGACCATGCTGGGGACCACGGCGAGGCCCAGGCCGGCCCGGACGAAGCCGAGAACCGCGTCCATCTCACCGCCCTCGACGGAGAAGGACGGCTCGAAGCCGGCCGCCCGGCAGGCCGCGAGGGTGTACTCCCGCAGGTCGTAGCCACGGCGGAACATCACCATCGGACGGCCGCGCAGGTCCTCGATCCGCAGCTGCTTGCGGCGCACCGGAGCGGGATCGGCCGGCGAAGAGACCGTCACCAGCTCCTCGCGCAGGAGCTCCTCGGTGGCCAGGGCGGGGGCCTGGACGGGGAGCGGAGTGATGATCAGGGCGAGGTCGAGCTCCCCTGCGGCCAGTACCCGCACGAGGTCCTGCGAGCCGTCCTCGTGGACCACCAGGTCGACACCGGGGTACCGCCAATGGAAGTCCTTCAGGACATCGGGGACCAGGCTGGCGCACAAGCTCGGCGGCGCCCCGAGCCGCACCCGGCCGCGCTGGAGGTGGGCCACCTCCTGGACCTCGCGGCGCGCGGTCTCGGCGTCGGCGAGGATCCGGCGGGCCAGCGGCAGCAGGACCTCCCCCGCGTCGGTGAGGGTGATGTGGCCCCGGGCGCGGTGGAACAGCTCGGCGCCCAGTTCCCGTTCCAGCGCCCGGATCTGCTGCGACAGCGACGGCTGGGCCACATGGACGCTCTCGGCGGCGCGGGTGAAGTGCCGCAGGTCCGCGACGGCGGCGAAGTACTGGAGCTGGTGCAGCTGCATGGTGCCAGCCTAGATCGCCGCATAGGCATTGCCTATCGAAAGCAGCCACATCATGTCTTGGACGGATGGCGGCGCCCGGCCTAGCGTCCTGTCCATGGCACTGGCGACACGTACGGAACGGCGACCATCCCCCGCGGCGGCCCTGTGGCGTTCGACCGTCGGCAAGAAGGCGGTCATGGCCGTCACCGGGGTGGCGATGCTGCTGTTCCTCGTCGGGCACATGCTCGGCAATCTGAAGATCTTCTTCGGCGCCCCGGAGTTCAACGCCTACGCGGCCTGGCTGCGCACCATCGGCGATCCCGTGCTGCACTACGGCTGGTTCCTGTGGCTGATGCGGCTGGGCCTGGTGGCGGCCGTCGTGTTGCACGGCGTCGCGGCGTACCAGCTGAGCCGGCGGGACCGGGCCGCCCGGCCCGCGAAGTACGCCCACCGGCGGCAGCGCGCCAGTTACGCCACCCGCACCATGCGCTGGGGCGGCGTGATCCTCGCGCTGTTCATCGTCTGGCACATCCTGGACCTGACGACGCTGACGGTGAATCCGCGCGGCCAGGCGCACCACCCCTACGAGAACATCGTCGCCGACTTCCGCAACTGGTACGCCGATGTCTTCTACATCGTGGCGATGCTCGCCCTCGGCCTGCACATCCGGCACGGCTTCTGGAGCGCCGCGCAGACCCTCGGCGCCAACAACGCCCGGCGGGATCGCGCGCTGAAAGCCCTGGCCAACGCCCTGGCGCTCGTCCTGACCTGCGGATTCATCGCCGTGCCCGTTGCCGTCATGACTGGAGTCGTGAGCTGACATGACCGACTACTCGCGCTGGACCACCGGCGAACCCGTCGTCGACACCAAGGCCCCCGAAGGCCCGATCGCCGAGCGCTGGGACCGCCGCCGCTTCGAGGCGAAGCTGGTGAACCCGGCCAACCGCCGCCGGCACACCGTCATCGTGGTCGGCACCGGGCTGGCCGGCGGCGCGGCCGGCGCCACGCTGGCCGAACAGGGCTACCACGTCGTGCAGTTCTGCTATCAGGACTCGCCGCGCAGGGCGCACTCCATCGCCGCGCAGGGCGGCATCAACGCCGCCAAGAACTACCGCAACGACGGCGACTCGGTGCAGCGGCTGTTCTACGACACCGTCAAGGGCGGTGACTTCCGCGCCCGGGAGTCCAATGTGCACCGCCTCGCGCAGGTGTCGGTGGAGATCATCGACCAGTGCGTCGCCCAGGGCGTCCCGTTCGCCCGCGAGTACGGCGGTCTCCTCGACACCCGCTCGTTCGGCGGCGTCCAGGTGTCGCGGACCTTCTACGCCCGCGGGCAGACCGGCCAGCAGCTGCTGCTCGGCGCGTACCAGGCGCTCACCCGGCAGATCGCGGCCGGCACGGTCGAGATGCACGCGCGGACCGAGATGCTCGATCTGATCGTGGTCGACGGCCGGGCGCGCGGCATCGTCGCCCGCGATCTGGTCACCGGCCGCATCGACACCTACTTCGCGGACGCGGTGGTGCTCGCCTCCGGCGGCTACGGCAACGTCTTCCATCTGTCGACCAACGCCAAGAACTCCAACGCCACCGCCATCTGGCGGGCCCACCGGCGCGGCGCGTACTTCGCCAATCCCTGCTTCACCCAGATCCACCCCACCTGCATCCCGCGCTCCGGCGACCACCAGTCGAAGCTGACGCTGATGAGCGAGTCGCTGCGCAACGACGGCCGGATCTGGGTCCCGAAGGTGCGGGGCGACGAACGCCCGCCGAACGCGATCCCGGAGGAGGAGCGGGACTACTACCTGGAGCGGCTCTACCCGGCGTTCGGCAACCTGGTGCCCCGCGACATCGCCTCGCGCGCCGCCAAGAACGTGTGCGACGAGGGGCGCGGCGTCGGACCCGGCGGGCAGGGCGTCTATCTGGACTTCGCCGACGCCATCGCCAGGACCGGCCGCGCCGCGGTGGAGGAGAAGTACGGCAACCTCTTCGAGATGTACGCGCGGATCACCGCCGAGGACCCGTACGGGGCGCCGATGCGGATCTATCCCGCGATCCACTACACGATGGGCGGCCTGTGGGTCGACTACGACCTGCAGACCACGGTGCCCGGTCTCTTCGCCATCGGCGAGGCCAACTTCTCCGACCACGGCGCCAACCGGCTGGGCGCCAGCGCCCTCATGCAGGGCCTGGCCGACGGCTACTTCGTCCTGCCGGCCACCCTCAACGACTATCTGGCCCGGCACCCGCACGACACCGTGGACCCCGCGCATCCGGCGGTCGCCGAGGCCGTCGCCGACACCGAGGACCGGCTCAACCTGCTGCTCGCCGTCAACGGCGACCGCACCCCCGAGTCCTTCCACCGCGAACTGGGCGAGCTGCTCTGGGACGAGTGCGGCATGGCCCGCACCGAGACCGGGCTGCGCAAGGCCCTGAACCGCATCCCGCAGCTGCGCGACGAGTTCTGGCGCCGGGTCAGGGTGCCGGGCTCCGGCGCCGACCTCAACCAGTCGCTGGAGCAGGCCAACCGCATCGCCGACCATCTGGAACTCGCCGAGCTGATGTGCCTGGACGCCCTGCACCGCGCCGAGTCGTGCGGCGGCCACTTCCGCGAGGAGAGCCAGACCCCGGACGGCGAGGCCGCCCGCGACGACGAGTCCTTCGCGTACGCCGCGGCCTGGGAGTTCACCGGTATCGGCCGCGCCCCCGTCCTGCACCGCGAAGACCTGGTCTTCGAGCACGTCCACCCCACCCAGCGGAGCTACGCGTGAAACTGACCCTGCGCATCTGGCGGCAGACCGGCCCCGACGAGCCGGGCCGGATGACCACCTACGACGTCACCGGCATCTCCCCCGACATGTCGTTCCTGGAGATGCTGGACCATCTGAACGAGGAGCTGATCCTCGCCGGTGACGAGCCCGTCGCGTTCGACCACGACTGCCGCGAGGGCATCTGCGGCGCCTGCGGCATGGTCATCAACGGCCGGGCGCACGGCCCCGAGCGGACCACCACCTGCCAGCTGCACATGCGGCACTTCACCGACGGCGACACCATCGACGTCGAGCCGTGGCGCGCCGCCGCCTTCCCGGTGGTCAAGGACCTCGTCGTCGACCGGTCCGCGTTCGACCGCATCATCGGCTCCGGCGGCTACATCACCGCGCCCACCGGTGCCGCCCCGGAGGCGCACGCCACCGCGGTGCCCAAGCCGGTCGCCGACACCGCCTTCGAGCACGCCGAGTGCATCGGCTGCGGCGCCTGTGTGGCGGCCTGCCCGAACGGCTCGGCGATGCTCTTCACCTCCGCGAAGGTCGTCCACCTCAACGTGCTGCCGCAGGGGGCGCCCGAGCGCGAGTCCCGGGTGCTGGACATGGTCGGGGCCATGGACGCCGAGGGCTTCGGCGGCTGCACCAACACCGGTGAATGCGCCACGGCCTGCCCGAAGGGCATCCCGCTGCCGTCCATCGCGGCGATGAACCGCGAGTACCTGCGGGCGCTGAGCAAGGGCAGGTGAACGGACGGACTCCTCAGCGGACGGGGTGACCGGCCTCGCGCAGCGCGTTCTTGACGTCCCCGATGCGCAGGTCCCCGAAGTGGAAGACCGATGCCGCCAGCACCGCGTCGGCGCCGACCGCCACCGCGGGGGCGAAGTCGGCGAGCTTGCCGGCGCCGCCGGAGGCGATGACGGGGACGGTGACGTGCTTGCGGACGGCCTCGATCATGGCGAGGTCGTAGCCGTCCTTGGTGCCGTCGGCGTCCATCGAGTTCAGCAGGATCTCCCCGGCGCCCAGTTCCGCGGCCCGGTGCGCCCATTCGACGGCGTCGATACCGGTGCCCTGCCGGCCGCCGTGCGTGGTGACCTCGAACCCGCCGGACGCGTTCCGCCGGGCGTCGACGGAGAGCACGAGCACCTGTCGGCCGAAGCGCTCGGCGATCTCCCGGATCAGGTCCGGGCGGGCGATGGCGGCGGTGTTGACGCCGACCTTGTCCGCTCCGGCGCGCAGCAGCTTGTCGACGTCGTCCGTGGTGCGGACGCCACCGCCGACGGTGAGCGGGATGAAGACCTGTTCCGCGGTACGGCGCACCACGTCGTAGGTGGTCTCGCGGTCGCCCGAGGAGGCGGTGATGTCGAGGAACGTCAGCTCGTCCGCGCCTTCGGCGTCATAGAGCTTCGCCATCTCGACGGGGTCGCCCGCGTCCCGCAGGTTCTGGAAGTTGACGCCCTTGACGACCCGGCCGTTGTCCACGTCCAGGCAGGGGATGACTCGGACCGCGAGGGTCATTCAGGGGCTCCTCGATACGCTTCGACCTCGACCTCGACCAGCACCCGCGAGTCGACGAAGCCGTTGACGACGACCATCGTCGCGGCCGGCCGTACATCGCCGAACAGTTCCTTGTGGGCGCGGCCGACATCCTCCGCGTCCCGGGCGTGGCTGAGGTACATCCGGGTGCGGATGACGCTGTCGGCCCCGAGGCCGAACGGCTCCAGCGCGGCGATCGCGTTGCCGAAGGCGAGCAGCGTCTGCTCGTACGGGCTTCCCTCGCCCCGCACCACACCGCCGACCAGTGGCATGGTGCCCGCGACGATGACCCGGTCCCCGGCCGCGACGGCACGGGCGAAGCCCATGGTCTCCTCCCAGGGGCTGTGGTCGGACTGCACGCGGCGAACTGCGGGGGATTCGGTCATCGTGAAACGGCCTCCAACGCCTCTTCCAAGGTGAACGCCTTGGCGTAAAGGGCCTTGCCCACGATGGCGCCTTCGACACCTTCGGGTACCAACGTGGCGATCGCGCGCAGATCGTCGAGCGACGAGACGCCACCGGACGCGACGACGGGCTTGTCGGTGGCGGCGCACACGTTCTTCAGCAGTTCCAGGTTGGGTCCCTGGAGGGTGCCGTCCTTGGCGATGTCGGTGACGACGTACCGGGCGCACCCTTCGGAGTCCAGCCGGGCGAGCGTCTCGAACAGGTCGCCGCCGTCGCGGGTCCAGCCGCGGCCGCGCAGGGTGGTGCCGCGGACGTCCAGGCCGACCGCGATCCGGTCGCCGTACTCGGCGATGACCTTGGCGACCCACTCGGGCGTCTCCAGGGCGGCGGTGCCGAGGTTGACGCGGGTGCAGCCGGTGGCCAGTGCCGCCGCGAGCGACGCGTCGTCGCGGATGCCGCCGGACAGCTCGACCTTGATGTCCATCGATCCCGCGACCTCGGCGATCCGCGCCCGGTTGTCACCGGTGCCGAAGGCCGCGTCCAGGTCCACCAGGTGCAGCCACTCGGCGCCCGCCTGCTGCCAGGCGAGGGCGGCGGCCAGCGGGTCGCCGTAGGACGTCTCGGAGCCGGACTCGCCATGGACGAGGCGGACGGCCTGGCCGTCGCGGACGTCGACGGCGGGAAGGAGTTCGAGGCGGTTCGTAGCCATAGGAAGTGACGTCCTAGAGGTTCTAGAGGTGGTCGAGCCAGTTGGTCAGCAGCTGGGCACCGGCGTCGCCGGACTTCTCGGGGTGGAACTGGGTGGCCCACAGCGGGCCGTTCTCCACGGCGGCGACGAACGGTTCGCCGTGCGTGGCCCAGGTGACCTTCGGGGAGCGGATATGGGGGTTGGTGACCTCCAGCTCCCACTCCCGCACCGCGTACGAGTGCACGAAGTAGAAGCGGGCGTCGGCGTCGAGACCGGCGAACTGCCGGGTGTCCTCGGGCGCCTTGACCGTGTTCCAGCCCATGTGCGGGACGATCGGGGCCTGCAACGGCTCGACCGTGCCGGGCCACTCGTCGCAGCCCTCGGTCTCGGTGCCGTGCTCCACCCCGCGCGCGAACAGGATCTGCATCCCGACGCAGATCCCCATCACGGGCCGGCCGCCGGACAGCCGCCGGCCGATGATCCACTCACCGCGGACCGACTTCAGCCCGGCCATGCAGGCGGCGAACGCCCCGACGCCGGGCACCAGCAGCCCGTCGGCGTTCATGGCCCGGTCGAAGTCACTGGTGATCTCGACGTCGGCGCCGACGTGCGCCAGCGCGCGCTCGGCCGAGCGGACGTTGCCGAATCCGTAGTCGAGGACAACCACGCTCTTGCTCATGGCGGCCCCCTACAGCGACATCAGGCCGGCACCGAACGCCATGAGCGCGCCGATGCCGAGCAGGACGATGACGCCCGTCGGAAGCTTCTGCTTCCAGAAGGAGTAGACGCCGCCGGCGAGGAAGAGCCCGAGGACGATGTAGACGGTCGATGCGGTGTTCACAGTGCGCCCTTGGTCGAGGGGAGGATGCCGGCCGCGCGCGGGTCACGCTCGGAGGCGTACCGCAGGGCGCGGGCCAGGGCCTTGAACTGGCACTCCACGATGTGGTGCGCGTTGCGGCCGTACGGGACGTGGACGTGCAGCGCGATCTGCGCCTGCGCGACGAAGGACTCCAGGATGTGCCGGGTCATCGTCGTGTCGTACGAGCCGATCATGGGAGCCATGTTCTCGGGCTCGGTGTGCACCAGGTAGGGACGGCCCGACAGGTCCACGGTGACCTGGGCGAGCGACTCGTCCAGCGGCACCGTGCAGTTGCCGAAGCGGTAGATCCCGACCTTGTCGCCGAGCGCCTGCCGGAAGGCGGCGCCGAGCGCGAGGGCGGTGTCCTCGATGGTGTGGTGGGTGTCGATGTGCAGGTCGCCCTCGGTCTTGACCGACAGGTCGAAGAGTCCGTGGCGGCCGAGCTGGTCGAGCATGTGGTCGTAGAAGCCGACACCGGTGGATACGGAGACGTCGCCCCTGCCGTCCAGGTCGATCTCGACGACGACGGACGTTTCCTTGGTGGTGCGTTCCACACGGCCCACGCGGGTCATACGGTCTCCTTCTGCATTGCGCGAACCGCGTCCAGGAACGCGTCGTTCTCCTCCGGGGTGCCCGCGGTGACCCGCAGCCATCCCGGTACACCGTTGTCGCGGACGAGCACGCCGCGGTCGAGGATCGCCTGCCAGGCGGCGTGGCTGTCCGCGAAGCGGCCGAACTGCACGAAGTTCGCGTCCGAGTCCGTGACCTCGCAGCCCAGGGCGCGCAATTCGGTGACCAGTCGGTCCCGCTCGGCCTTGAGCTGCTCGACGTACCCCAGCAGCGTATCGGTGTGCTCCAGCGCCGCGAGCGCGGTGGCCTGCGTGACGGCCGACAGGTGGTACGGCAGGCGCACCAGCTGGACGGCGTCGACGACGGCCGGGTCCGCGGCGAGGTAGCCGAGCCGCAGCCCTGCCGCGCCGAACGCCTTCGACATGGTGCGGCTGACGACCAGGTTCGGCCGGCCCTCGATGAGCGACAGCAGCGACGGCCGGTGCGAGAACTCGACGTACGCCTCGTCGACGACGACCAGCGACGGCCGGGCGGCCTGCGCGGCCTCGTACAGCGCCAGTACGGTGTCGGCTTCGACGGCCGTGCCGGTGGGGTTGTTCGGCGAGCAGATGAAGACGACGTCCGGCCGGCGCGCGGCGATCTCCGCCACGGCGGCGTCCACGTCGATGGTGAAGTCCGCGCGGCGCGGCCCGGAGATCCACCCGGTGCCGGTGCCGCGCGAGATCAGCGCGTGCATCGAGTACGAGGGCTCGAAGCCGATCGCGCTTCGCCCGGGGCCGCCGAAGGTCTGCAGCAACTGCTGGATGACCTCGTTCGAACCGTTGGCCGCCCACACCTGCTCTTTGGTGACCCCGTGGCCGGCGGTGCGGCTGAGGTACGCGGCCAGCTCGGTGCGCAGCTCCACCGCGTCCCGGTCCGGGTAGCGGTTCAGCGCCCTGGCGGCCTCGGTGACCCGCTCGCCGATCCGCCGCACGAGGGCCTCGGGCAGCGGGTACGGGTTCTCGTTGGTGTTCAGCCGCACCGGGACGTCGAGTTGCGGCGCGCCGTAGGGGGTCTGGCCGCGCAGCTCGTCACGGATGGGCAGATCGTCGATGCCGATGCCGATGCCGGAGCCCGTGCGGGTCACTGGGGCACCTGCCAGTCGAAGCGGGCCCGGAGCGCGGCGCCGTGCGCGGGCAGGTCCTCGGCGTCGGCGAGCGTCACCACGTGGTGGGTGACCTCGGCGAGCGCGTCGCGGCTGTAGTCCACGACGTGGATGCCGCGCAGGAACGACTGCACGGACAGGCCCGAGGAGTGGCAGGCGCAGCCGCCGGTGGGCAGAACGTGGTTCGAGCCGGCGCAGTAGTCGCCGAGCGAGACCGGGGCGTACGCGCCGACGAAGATCGCGCCGGCGTTGCGGACCCGGGCGGCGACGGCGGCGGCGTCCGCGGTCTGGATCTCCAGGTGCTCCGCGCCGTAGGCGTCGACGACGGCGAGGCCCTGGTCGATCGTGTCGACCAGCACCACGGCCGACTGCCGGCCGGCCAGCGCGGCCAGGATGCGCTCGCTGTGCTTGGTGACACCGACCTGCGCCGCCAGCTCCTTCTCGACCCGCTCGGCCAGCTCCACCGAGGTGGTGACCAGCACGGCCGCCGCCAGGGTGTCGTGCTCGGCCTGGCTGATCAGGTCGGCGGCGACGTGCACCGGGTCGGCGGTGGCGTCGGCGAGGACGGCGATCTCGGTCGGACCGGCCTCGGCGTCGATACCGATCCGGCCCTTGAGCAGCCGCTTGGCCGACGCGACGTAGATGTTGCCGGGACCGGTGACGAGGTTGACCGGACGGCACTCCTCGGTGCCGTACGCGAACATCGCGATGGCCTGGGCGCCGCCGGCGGCGTAGACCTCGTCCACGCCGAGCAGCGCGCAGGCGGCGAGGATCGTCGGGTTGGGCAGGCCGCCGAAGTCCTTCTGCGGGGGCGACGAGACGGCGATGCCCTCGACGCCGGCCTCCTGGGCCGGGACCACGTTCATGACGACGGACGACGCGTAGGCGGCCAGTCCGCCCGGCACGTACAGCCCGACGCGCTCGACCGGCACCCAGCGCTCGGTGACCGTGCCACCGGGCACCACCTGCACCGTCGTGTCGGTGCGGCGCTGCTCGTGGTGCACGATCCTGGCCCGCCGGATCGACTCCTCCAGGGCGGCGCGGATCTTCGGGTCCAGCTCCTCCAGGGCGGTCGCCAGTGCCACCGCGGGCACCCGGACGCGCTCCAGGGTGACGCCGTCGAACTTCCGCGCGTAGTCGATCAGCGCCGCGGTCCCACGATGGCGTACGTCCTCGCAGATGGGCCGTACCTGGTCCAGGGCGGCTTCCACGTCGAACTCGGCTCGGGGCAGCAGGTCGCGGTCGATGCCGTCCTCCGGGAAGGCGGCACCACGCAGATCGATTCGGGAGATCACCCTGTCAAGTGTAGAGAACGCTGTTCTCAGCCGTTCTCCGGTTCCACTCCCTGATACGTCCCCGGCCGGTGATCACGCCGGGCTACGGTTCCGTGTGTCGCACGGTGCGACACGGAACCGGGAGGGGACGCGGTGACCGAGCCGTCGGGGATCAGGGCGCCGGGTGACTGGACCGAGCCGGAGAAGGATCTGTGGACCGCCTTCCGCCGGGGTGTGGTGCACGATCTGCGCACCGGCATCCCCGAGCGGGACGACCCGGCCACCGACCGGGCCTGGGGCCCGGAGCGGACGGTACGCGCCGAGGTGATCGCCACGCTCCTGCTGGACGGGCCGCCCGCCGAGCCCGGCCGGGTCGCGTGCGTCAAGCTCTCCGGGGCCCGGATCAGCGGCCAGCTGAATCTGTCGGGCGGCCAGGTCACCCCGTACGTGGAGATGCACGACTGCCACTTCGACCAGCAGATCCTGCTGCCCGAGTGCCAGTTCACGACGCTGCGCATGGTGCACTGCTCGATCCCCCGCCTGGAGGCGGCCCGCCTCACCACCACCGGTGATCTGCATCTGCCGCAGTGCTCCATCGAGGGCGGCATACGGCTCACCGACGCGCACATCGGCACCGATCTGCTGCTCAACCAACTCACGGTGGGCCGCGACCGGCACGGCCGGGCGATCGCCGCCGACGGGCTCAGCGTCGCCCAGGACGTCGAGGCCGAGCTGATGGACGTGACCGGCGAGATCAGCCTGCGCAGCGCCCGCATCGGCGGGCGGCTGAGCCTGCGCGGCAGCCTGCTGCACAACCCCTACGGCCGTTATGCGCTGAACGCCGCGCGGGTCACCGTCGAGCACACCCTCTATCTGAGCGCCGGCTGGATGGCCACCGGCGGGGACAGCGGCGGCACCCCGCCGGCCGGGGTGCGGACCCGCAACTTCAGCTGCGAGGGCGCGGTCCGGCTGGACGACGGCCGGTTCGGCAACGCGGTGATCATCACCCGGGCGCGGTTCCGGCTCACCGGCTCCCAGCAGCTGTCGCTGCGGCGGATCCAGACACCGGAACTGCGCTTCACGCTCAGCCAGCCGCCGACCGGCACCGTCTCACTGGCCGGCGCCCGGGTGGGCAACCTCACCGACACCCGGCAGAGCTGGCCGGAGTCCGGCGGCCTGGACCTGGCGGGCTTCAGCTACACCACGCTCAGCCCGGCGGGGGCGTTCCCGCTGCGCGACCGCATCGCCTGGCTGGCCGCCGCCACCCCCGAGTACAGCCCGGAGCCGTACGAGCACCTCGCCGCGGCGCTGCGGGCCGGCGGTGAGGACTCCGACGCGCGCGAGGTGCTGCTCGCCAAGCAGCGGCGCCGCCGTGAGGCGCTGCCGCTGGCCGGCACGCTGTGGGGGTATCTCCAGGACATGACCGTCGGCTACGGGTACCGGCCGGGCCGGGCCGCCGTGTGGATGGCGGTGCTGTGGGCGATCGGCGCCACCTTCTTCAGCCTTCACGCGCCGCCGGCGCTGAAACCGGACGAGGCCCCGCACTGGAGCGCCCCGCTGTACGCCCTGGACCTGCTGCTGCCGGTCATCGACCTGGGCCAGGACAGCGCGTGGAAACCGTCCGGCGGCGCGCAGTGGGCGGCCACCGTCCTCGTCCTGCTGGGCTGGATCCTGGCCACCACCGTCGCGGCGGGCGCCTCCCGGCTGCTGCGCAGGGGCTGACCGGGGGCCCGGGCGTGTCGTTACGGGGACGGTACGGAGCGACCCGGTGAAGCTTGCGCGGCGAAAGCACCCCGTCCGGCGACCGGAGCAGCACGTACGCTGTCCGATTGTGACCGCTCGCCTTCCGCTCTTCCCGCTGAACTCGGCTCTTTTCCCGGGTCTCGTTCTGCCCCTGCACATCTTCGAGGAGCGGTACCGCGCGCTCGTGGGCGATCTGCTCGCGCTGCCCGAGGACGCCCCGCGCCGCTTCGCCGTGGTCGCCATCAAGGACGGGAACGAGGTGGCACCGACCGGCCCGGACGGGGTGGACACCACCGCCGGGGCCGGGCTCGGCCCCGATCCGGCCAAGTCGCTGTTCCAGGTCGGGTGCATCGCGGAGGCCGCCACCATCGGGGAGCGCGAGGACGGCGGCTTCGAAGTGGTCGCCACCGGCACCACCCGCTTCCGGCTGCTGTCGGTCGACGCGTCAGGTCCGTATCTGACCGCCGAGGTGGAGGAGCTGCCGGAGGAGCCGGGCGAGGGCGCGGGCACGCTGGCCGCCGGTGTCGCCAGGGCCTTCCGTACCTATCAGAAGCGGCTCGCCGGAGCGCAGGACCGCACCCTGGTCGCGGTGCAGGAACTGCCCGACGACCCGTCCGTGCTGTCCTATCTGGTGGCCGCCGCGACGATCTTCGAGACCTCGGCCAAGCAGCTGCTGCTGGAGGCGCCGGACACCGCGGCCCGGCTGGCGGCCGAACTGCCGCTGCTGCGCCGCGAGGCCGCCGTCATCGGCAAGCTCCCCTCGCTGCCCGCCGTCGACCTGACCCGTCAGCCGGCCAGCCTCAACTGACCGCGGGGCCGTCCGGAGCAACCGGAGCAACCGGCAGGGACCACCGACAGGACCATGGATCGGAGACGGCACGTCATGGCCAGGAAGTCCAAGGCGACCACCGGCGGCACCCCCGCCACCGTCGCGCTGGAGCAGGACGGCGCCGCCTTCACCGTCCACGCCTATGCCCACGACCCGGCGGCCGCCTCGTACGGCGGCGAGGCCGCCGAGGCGCTGGGCACGGCTCCCGAGCGGGTGTTCAAGACACTGGTCGCCGATGTCGACGGGGCGCTGACCGTCGCCGTGGTCCCGGTCGCCGGCTCGCTCGACCTCAAGGCGCTCGCGTCCGCGGTCGGCGGCAAGCGCGCCGCGATGGCCGACCCCGCGGCGGCCGAACGCACCACGGGTTACGTGCTGGGCGGCATCTCCCCGCTGGGCCAGCGCAAGCGGCTGCGCACGGTCGTGGACGTCTCCGCCCTGACCCACACCACGGTGTTCGTCTCGGCCGGCAAGCGCGGCCTGGAGGTCGAACTCGCCCCGCAGGACCTGGTCCGGCTCACCACCGCGATCACCGCGCCGGTCGCGCGGATCCAGCCGATTTAGCGGAACCCCGCAGTCCTTCTGGACGATTGCGCCCGATGCGCGCACGGTGTCCCGGACGGAGCACCCGCGACGAGGGGAGCCGACACCATGTCCCGACGCACCCGCATGCGGAAATGGCGGATCAGGAAGCGCCGCGCCAACCACGGCCGGCGCCCGGCCTAGGGCGTCTGGCCCAAGGCGGCGCCCGGCCTAGGGCCAGACGACAGGCCCTAGAACGCAGGGCCCCCGCGTTCAGGGCTCCCGTGCTCAGGACCCCGTTGCCAGGGATCCTGCTCGCCGGATCCCTGGACGGGCGGGTTCCGGTCGGCCGGGTTCCGGTCGGCCGGGTTCCGGTCGGCCGGCGGCGCGAACGGTCCCTGGCCCGGAGCGGGGTGGGGCGCCGGGTGCGGTGCCGGATAGGACGTGTCCCACGACTGCGGCTGCTGCGGTTCCCGCGGCCCGAAGGCGGACGTCAGACAGAGGTGTACGAGCATGGCCGCGGCCGGCCAGGCGACGAGGGCGCCCTTGGCGCGCAGCCGCAGCGGGCCGTCGAAGACGACCTTCGGGCCGACCTCCTTGGCATGGGCGATCAGGTCGCTCGTCGGGCCCAGCCAGACCCCGAGGCGCCAGGCGAGCACCGAGCCGAGCAGCCCGCCGACCGCCAGGCCGAGAACGACCCCGATGCCGCCGCGCCGCCGGCGCCAGAAGACCAGGGCCGCCGTCACCGCGCCCATGGCGAGTCCCAGCAGCACGAAGGTGCCGTCCGCTCCGACCGCTTCCTCGCCCTCGCTGTCCCTGAGGTAGATGGCCTTGCCGTCGGAGACCATCGGGATGAGGGGCGCGAGCCACAGCCACAGCAGCCCGAGCACGACCCCGGTCACCGCCACCGCGACGGCGACCAGCGCGCCTTCCCGCAGTTCGGCGGTGAAGGCCGCACGTCCATCCTTCGATACGTCGCCGGAGAACGCCGCGCCCGGGTACTTCGGCAGGGGCGGCGGCTGGTCGTGCGGCGTCAGGGGTGCGGTCACCCGCCCATCGTGCCAGGTCATGTGTTCGCCCGCTTCACCGCGGGCTCGCCGACGGGTCCACCGGCGGGTTCACCGGCAGGCGGCCCGGCGGTACGCCCAGGTCGCGGCGGCCAGCGACACCACGCCGACGGCCGCGCACACCGACAGATCCGCGCCCACCATGACCCAGTCCGGATGCGGGTCGAAGGTCCGGGCGAAGGCCTCCACGCCGTACGTGGACGGCAGCAGGTCCCGGACGAGACCGATCGGCGCGGGCATGTTCCCGGCCGGCAGCACGCCCAGCAGCAGCGCCGCCGACATGCCCAGCTGACCGAAGAGCGTGGCCAGTTCCTGCTTGGGCGCCAGCAGCCCCAGCGCCGCGCCGAGTCCGGCGAGCGCGGCCCCGGCGAGCGGGATGACCGCCGCCAGCACCCACAGGTTCACCAGCGGCAGCTGGAAGAGCACGCATCCGGTGACCGCCGTGGCGATCGTGCCGGGCACCGTGAACGAGGCGTACGCACCCGCCGCGCCCAGCACCACCGCCGCGGGCGGCACCGGCAGCGTCGCGTAGTGGTCGAGGCCGCCGGAGGCGCGCAGCTGGCCGAAGTACTGGGCGAGCAGGTTGAGCGCGACGAAGGCCACCACCAGCACGCTGGACCCGGCGACCACCGCGCGCGCCGCCTCGGCGTCGCCGCCGTCGACGACCCCGCGCAGCATCACCATGATGCCGACCGATTGGAACGTCGCCACGAACAGCAGCGGGATCCGCGCCACCCGGGCGCGCGACAGCTGCGCCCGGTACACGGCGCCCAGCGCGGGCAGCAGCCGGGCGCGCGGCGCGAGCGGCGCGGCGGCCGGGTCCGCGCGGACGGCCGGGACGGTGCCGGGCGTGGCGCCGGTCGTGCCCGGGACCACGGGCGCGGCCGCGCTCACCGGGCGCCCCGGGGCGTACGGCGGTGCGGAAGCCCGTCGCAGGCAGACGTCATGCCTTGACCAGTCCCTTCTGACGGCCGCCGAGGGCCAGGTACACGTCTTCGAGGCTCGGGGTGGCGAGCGTGAAGTCGTCGAGTGCGGCGAAGGCCTGGCCGCCGGTGATCTCGGCGATCACGGCCCGGGCCCGCGCCTGCGGAAGCCGGAGCGTCCAGCGGCGGCCGGAGATCTGGGCGGCGGGGCGCAGCGCGGCCACCTCGGGCAGGTGCAGTGGCGGCTCGTCGCGCCACACGAGGTCGAGCCTGACCTCGTCCGCGACGAGCACCTTGAGCCCGGCCGGGGTGTCACACGCGATGACCCGCCCGTTGTCCATCACCGCGACCCGGTCGAGCACGGTCTCGGCCTCGATGACGTTGTGGGTGACCAGCACGACCGTGGCCCCGTGCTCGGCGCGGCGGCGGTCGACCGCGGCCCACACCGCCCGCCGGGCGACCGGGTCCATGCCGGTGGTCGGCTCGTCCAGGACCAGCACCTGCCGCTCCCCCACCAGCGTCGCGGCGAAGCACGCCAGCCGCCGCTGGCCGCCGGAGAGCCGCTTGATGGCCCGTCCCGCCAGCTCGGTGAGGCCCAGTTCCGCCAGCACGGCGTCGCGCTCGGCCCGCGCGGTGCGCGCGTCCAGGCCGCGCAGCCGGCCGGTGGTCTCGGCGGCCAGTGAGACGGTCAGCTCGTCCAGGGCGGTGGATTCCTGCCCGAGGTAGCCGATCAGCCGGGAGGCGCGTTCCGGGTGGCGTACGAGGTCGTGCCCGAGCATGCCGATGGCGCCGGAGTCCGGCCGCAGCAGCCCGGTGAGCTGGCGGACGAGGGTGGACTTCCCGGCGCCGTTGGGTCCGAGCAGACCGAAGATCTCGCCGCGCCGGATGTCGAGGTCGATGCCGTCGCTCGCGCGGACAGCAGGGGTCGCGGCGCCTCGCCGGCCACGTCCGGCCGGGTAGGTCTTGACCAGCCCGCGTACGGCGATCACCGCATCGCGGGCGGTGGCGGCTGTGCTGGGCGCCGCCTGCTCCGTGCCCGTACTCACGAGGATCGAGAGTACGCGTCGCGGCGCCCGGTCCGCGCCTCGGGTCCGGTTCTGCCCTCAAATGCCGGACCGGCACGCACCGGTCCCGACCCCGTGTTTACGCCCTAATCACCCGCGGGGGCGTGTTCGGCGACCGTGCGGGCGTCGACCTCGCGCCAGAAGCCCGCCCGGATGGCGTACCGGTCGTGCTCGTCGATCTGGTCGTCCTTGTGCGCGAGCAGTCCGAAGCGCGCGGCGTAGCGCAGCAGCTCGCCGTCGATGCGGTGCGGCACCCGCGGGTAGTGCGTGGACAGGGCCTGCAGGTGGGCGGCGTCGGTGAGGCGGGCGATCCAGCGGCGGGCGAAGACCTGGCCGACCTCGAAGGGGTCGCCGCTGACGGCGGTGATGTCGGCCTCGCGGTCCGCCCAGCGCTGTTCCGCGCTGGTGAGCAGGGCGAGCGTCGGCAGGCCGCTGGTGTCGGGTACGTCAGGGCCGTTGCCGGGGCCGCGTTCCGACCAGGTCTTGTCGGATGACCACCGGAGCGTGGCGTTGGGGACGGGGTGCGGGACCGGTGCCTGCTGGACGCGGCCGAGCCCCGCGAGGTCCTTGGGGGTGGGCACCCCCTTGGCGGCGGCGGCAGCGGCGGCGGCCGCGTCGGGGTGCTCGGTGCCGGCGGGTGCCGGGGCCGAGCCGTTCTTCGCCGGGTGGGAGCCGGGGCGGGCCTCGGGGTGGGCGTCCGGGTGTCCGGTGCCGGCACCCGCGGAGCCCGAGGGCTCGGGCAGCGGCGCGGACAGGATCGCCTGGATCTCGGGGCGCGGGGTGGGCGGCGCGCAGACGCCGGCGACCTCACGGGCCCGGATCGCCCGGGTGATCCACTCGCGGTCCAGCACCCGGCGCTCGTCGGCCTCGGCCACCAGGTCCTCGGACTGGTTGTAGTCCCCGTCGGCGGCCTGCACGGCCCACAGGTGGACGGCGACGCCGTGTTCCTTCGCGGACATCATGCCGGGCAGCAGATCGCCGTCACCGGTCACCAGCACCACGTCGGAGCAGGCCCGGTTGCGGGCGAGCTCGGAGAGCTCCGCGTGCATGGCGGCGTCGACGCCCTTCTGCGCCCAGCGGCCGTCGGTCCGGGTCAGCGCGCCCAGCCGGACGGTGACGCGCGGCATGACGCGCAGCCGCCGGTGCTCCGGCTGCGGGACCCGGTCGGGGGCACCGTCGAACCAGTAGATCCGCAGCAGCGGCTGCCCGGTCTCCAGCTCCGCGCGTTCGCGGAGGCCGGCGACCACGGCGGCGTGGTCGACGGTGATTCGCGACCGGGAAGGTTCACCGGCCAGAAGGCTCGCCGCGGCGCCCAGGAGATATCCGGCGTCCACCAGGACAACGCAGCGGTCCATGTTGCACCTCTTCCGGTCGTCCCCCGGCACGGATTTTCCCCGAGTCTGCCCCAATATCGGGACGTTATAAGCCGGAACTCGATCATCGGCGTGGCGGTTTCCGAAATTAAGGGGGTCCTCCCCCACCACCTGCCCGAAATGCGCGCTTCGTACTCGCGTGCAAGCCTGATAGCGGTTCAACGTCCGAGATCCCCTATAGGAGGGACGATCGTGGGTAAGAACAAGAATCGCGAGCGCAAGGCCCAGGAGCAGGAACGCAGCCAGGCTGCGGAGGCCCAGGAGCAGGCGAAGAGCACCGCCGCCCAGGAGCAGGTACTTCCGACCTCGGGGCAGGTCTCCCGCCGCCAGCAGAAGAGGTTCGGTCACAACTGATCACAGGCCGGTCGCACGCGACCGGCCCGGAGCGGTGGCACCCCCGGGCCCTGGGGTGCCACCGCTCCTCCTGGTTCTCCGGCCGGCTCCGCGATCGGCACCGCGGCCCGCCCTTCAGGGAACGCACGATCGAATTCCCTGTCCCCGGCATATTCGATGCCGGTATGCGCCACGTATCGCGATATCCGGCCCCGGGTATTTGCGGACGGGTAATTCCCCTCCACTGCCGCCTCTCCCGGTGTGCCGTCCCGCCCCCGCCGGCCGTCGGCCCGCCGCGTAGGCTCGCCCGTTGAAAGATCTCCGGCACGAGCCCTGGAGGGGCGGCAGCGATGCCCATCGCACACACCACCGACGAGCAGCGCGGTGCGAAGATCCTCGACGTCTTCGGCACCGCTTTCGGCGAGCTGCTGGCCGCCGATCCGGCCGCGTTCCGCGTCAAGTTCCGCAAGATGGCCGCGTCCGCGTTCGCGTTCTACCGGGGCACGGCGTGCCTGTTCTACTCCGATCTGGAGGACGGCAAGGACAGCGGGCCGTATGTGAACCAGCGCACCGGCCGGGTGTGGATCCACGGCGACCTGCACGCCGAGAACTTCGGCACCTACATGGACGCCAACGGCCGGCTGGTCTTCAACGTCAACGACTTCGACGAGGCCTACGTCGGCCCGTTCACCTGGGACCTGAAGCGCTTCGCCGCCTCCGTCGCCCTCATCGGCTACACCAAGGCGCTCGGCGACGACACGATCAGCGCCCTGGTGCGCACCTACGCCGCCGCCTACCGCGCCCGCATCCGCGAGCTGTCCAAGGACGAGAGCCTGCCACCGCTGACCCTGGACAGCGCGCAGGGCCCGCTGCTCGGCGCCCTGCGGCACGCCCGCTCGCAGACCCGCTTCGGACTGCTCGACTCCATGACCGAGGTCCGCGACTGGGACCGCCGCTTCCGGCCCGGCGGCGGCGCCATCGAGCTGGACGAGGCGACGCGCGAGAAGGTGCTCGCCGCCTTCGGCGGGTATCTGGAGACCCTCCCCGAGGCCAGCCTGGTCCGCCCGGACAGCCACCGCGTCAAGGACGTCGTCGGCCGCCGCGGCATCGGCATCGGAAGCGCCGGGCTGCCCTCGTACAACCTGCTGCTGGAGGGCACCACCGACGCGCTGGAGAACGACGTCGTGATCTACATGAAGCAGGGGCAGACCCCGGCGGTCTCCCGGCACATCACCGATCCGGCGGTGCGCGGCTACTTCCGGCACGAGGGCCACCGCACGGTGATCTCCCAGCGCGCCCTGCAGGCGCACGCCGACCCGTGGCTGGGCTGGACCGAGCTGGACGGCGTCGGGCAGCTGGTCGCCGAGGTCTCCCCGTACGCGGTGGACCTCGACTGGTCGGACCTCGACGACCCGGCGCAGATCGAGGCCGTCGTCGCCGACCTCGGCCGGGCGACCGCCGCGATGCACGCCGCCGCGGACGACGAGAGCGGCCACTCGCTGGTGCCGTTCTCCACCGAGGACGCCATCAACGAGGCCATCGAAGGGGACGAGGAGGGCTTCGCCGCGATGCTGGTGGACTTCGCCCACTCCTACGGCGCCCGGGCCCGCGCCGACCACCAGATCTTCGTCGACCTGTTCCGCAACGGCCGGATCCCGGGCCTTTAGTCACACAGGTTGGGGTCCCTTAGGTCCCACCTACTTATCGGCATGGCACACTCTCCGCCATGAAGGACATACGACCACCGCTGAGGGCGCTGCGTGCCGCGCTCTTCGCGGCGTTGTGCGTCACTCTCTCCTCCACCTCGCACGTACTGATGTCGCACACGCCCCTGCCGCTGGTCACGGTGGCGGGGGCCTACGGCGCCGTCTTCGCGCTGGCCTACGCGCTCGGCGGCCGGGAGCGCGGCTTCTGGCCCATCGCCGGGCTGCTGGTGCCGCTGGAACTGGCGGTGGACACGCTGTTCACCGCAGGTCAGCACACCTGCTACGGCCCCGGCGGCGGACCGGTCACCGGCTCCTGGCGCTCCCTGAACGAGGCGCTGCTGTGTCACGGCGGCCAGGTCGGCAGCCCGCTGGCGGCCGTCCCCGGGGCGCCCGCCGCCACCGATCCGACGACCGGCCCGTGGCTGCTGCTCGCGACACACATCACCGTGGGCCTGCTCGCCTCCTGGTGGCTGCGGCGCGGCGAGGCCGGTCTGCAGCGCGTCGTGCGCGCGATGGCCGCCGCCGCGTTCCGGCCGCTGCTCGTCGCGCTCGCCGCGCTGCTCACCCGGGCC